>LKUF01000509.1 GCA_001412335.1 Methanolinea sp. SDB | reverse complement strand
CGCATCCTCGCTGCACAATGGTTATGGCGCTACCTATCCGCGGACCATTCAGTTCTCTGTTCGGAATCCCTCCGCAGTGAGCCGGGGTCTTTGTTCCTCCTTGCGAGCAGAGAATGGGTCTTTCCTGAGATCTCCGTTGCCTGACCGAACACGTCGCATGGTTGCATCTCCGGGCAACGATCCGTCAATTTTCCTGGGATTTTTCCTTTCCAGGTATATCGATTGATGCCGGGTATGCACGGAGTTTAGTGCAATCCCAATCGAGGTTCACCACTGCATCGAAAGTACCTGGCAAAAGAGTTACCAGAAATCTCCAGGTAAAAGACGCCTCATCTCAATTCTGGCGAATCTGCCAGCTCACTCTCCCCGTAATGCCGCATGGATTCCCTTGCCCTCTTCCATTGAGACATGTCCCTGATCGATTCTATCGCTCCGATACGATTTCCTTCCCGGTCAGTCAGCAGGCTCGCCTTGCTCCAGATATATGCCCCTTTCCCATCATTCAATCCCTGGGCAAACGTTTCCAGGTATACGCTGTCACCAAACCTCCGGACATCCGGATACCTCGTGGCCAGTTCATGGGGCGGCAGGTCAAGAAGGTCGAGAAGAACAGGTCCGAATTCTAAAATCCCGGAAAATGCGCTGGAAAAAGTATCTTTTCCCAAAACGTCCTCCTTTCTGATTCCAGTGAGCACCTCCAGTGCGTGGTTCCAGGCGACCACTTTTCTGTTCCTGTCGATGATGAAGGTCGGGTCGGAGAAGAATTCGATTGACTCCTGCAACTTCTCGAATGTCGACCTGACGGCCTTTTCAAGCATCTTCTGCTCTGTCATATCGATAGTCGACACAACAACACAGACAACATTCTTCTCGTCGTCAAGGACATTGTTTGCAGTGAACTGGAGGATCCTGACATCACCTCCGGGCAGTGTGAACCTGATCTCTCCTGCATAACTCCCTTCTTCCCTGATCCGGGTCTTTATCTCTTCAACCGGAGGGGAAAAAGAATTCACATGTGAAAAGAGGGAGGAGATGTCCTTCCCAATATTATCGGCATGCTCTTCTACCCCGTTCATCCCCAGGAAGGCCTTATTGGTATACAAAAAGCGATCTTCCCTGGGATCTATGACGGCGATTCCGTTGTTTGAGGAGGCGATTGCGGCATCAAGGATTTTTATCTCTCGTTCCGCCCTGAGATTTTCTGTAATATCGGAGATCGAGGCCATCAGGCAGAGAGGATTGCCATGTTCATCCCGTATCATCGACGCCGAGACTATCAGGTCACGTTCTTCCCCTGCTGCCATGGAAGATCTATGCATTTCGACAAGAGTCCCTCCATCTTTCAGTATCCCGAGTGCCTCCCGCATTCGGTCACGGGTAGCCTCTTTCAGCCGGGAGAGTTCGTGTATTGGATGATCGAGGACCTCACTTTCATCATCGAAACCAAATATCTGTAAAAATGCCCTGTTCACATAGGTAACTATCCCGTCCAGGTCACCGATCACGATACCGTTCGGGGAATCTGCAATGGCCTTATCCCTGATCAGCAGATCCTCTTTTGCCTTCTTCTGCCTGGTAATATCCCTGCCGACACCCTGGTATTCGATGATATCCCCTTCTTCATCAAATACGGCGTGGTTTGTCCACTCTACCCATCGTATCTGTCCATCAGGCAGAATGACCCTGTTCTCGATTGACTGGACAGGGTGTTCCTTGTTCATGCTTTTCATGAGAGTAAAAACCCTTTCACGATCTTTGGGGACGACAAAATCAAGGAGGTTCCGTCCAAGGATCAAATCCTCTTCGAGTTGCATGAACTTTGCCCCGGCAGAATTGATAAACGAGATTGAGAGATCCGGCCTGAACCGGTTGATCATCTCTGTCTGGGTGTTGACAATTGCCCGGATGCGCTCCTCGTTGATGCGAAGCCTCTCCTCGATCAGCTTCTCACGCGTGTTATCCTCGATGATGAACGTGAATCCACATCCACCGTCTTCAAAAACCGTTGGAATTATCTTGAACCGGAAATAGTATGCCTGTCCCTTGAAATCAAATCTGATCTCCTTTGTTGGTTCCTCCAGGCGCTGCACATCCAGCAGGAGGCTCTCCATCTCAGGTGTATCAAACGGCGGGATGTTCAGTTCAGAGATACGTTTCTGCAGCAGGTCTTCCCGTTCAACCGAGTAAAATTTCAGGAAGTTGTCATTCAATTCGGTGATCTGGTTATCAGTATCGATGACCATGATCAATTCGGTCGCGAATTTCAGCATTGACGATATGGGGACCCTTTGCGAGAGGTAGTAGACCTTCGCATTGCCAAATGGCTTCATCTCCACCTGTCCGGTGATGAGAAGGATTTCAAGGTATTTTGCGGCCGAGTTGCGGTTCAACTTCAGTATCTGGGATATATCTGATATTGTGAGTCCTTTTGGCCGGCTTTTCAAGAGTCTTTTTATCCTGTCCATGTTGTCCTGATCCAGGATCATAGGAATGAATGGTACCCATACCCGACGATAAACATTTCCGGGATGCAATCCACGGATATTCTCGGTGGTAATGTACCGGAAGTTTCATTGCCCGTTCCTGATGTATTACCAATAACAGAGTTTCCCGGTTCCCGGCACAAGAGCCGATTCACATGAATGCCAAGGAAGAATCCCCCAAAAGCAGGCCTTTTTTTCATTACCTCCTCTTTTTCTCCATCTTATTGATATTCGTCCTTGTCCTGGGAATCACACTCAGCGATTATCTCGTCTCGTCACAGCATTATCGTGAGAATGTCAACCTGATCATGAACGAGACCGAGCAAAACATCGTCGGATCTATTTACACGATCGACATGGGACTCAAAATCTTTGATGATACCATGAATTCCAGGATGGAAGAGGCTTTTTTTGTCTTCCATGAAGAATACAGGAGATCGGGCGGAGATCCGTCATCCATGGATCTGAATTCCATCAAAGAGCGTCTCGGTGGAGAGATGGATCTCTATGTCATCAACGAATCGGGTGTCGTCGAATACACGACCTATATACCTGATCTGGGACTTGATTTCAGAACAAGCATCCCCTATTTTTACGAATATCTGACTCGAATACGGAACTCGGAGGGGTTTTTCCCGGATCGGGTCGTCCAGGAGCATGCGACAGGAAAACTGAAGAAATTTGCATACATGCCTACACACGACCATCGCTACATACTGGAACTGGGTCTTTCGGGTGACGCGTTCAAAAGCGAGCGGAATGCGCTGAGCTACACCAAAACCCTCGAAAAGATCAAGGAGCGATCTCCCTTCATCTCGGGTATCCGGATCTTTACCACGGCAAAGCGCGAGGTCGGAAACAAGTCTTTTGTCCCGGATGAATCTTTCGATACTCTTCTCAGTACCATCCTTGATGAAAGGAGAATGATCGAGGTAGCTGACCCGGATTCAGGTACGATCAGGAGATATCTCTTCATCGATCTGCGGGACGAGGACTATGCCGCCGACATGAGCCTCATCGTAGAAGTAGTGTATAATACTTCCATCTTTTACCGGGAAATTACCGGCTTGATGTTATACTACATCGGTGCTGCAATCCTTGCTTTCCTCCTGGCATCGCTCCTGGCGCTCTACTTTGCGCGGAAACTGACAAGACCGATAGAACAGATATCAGACGATGTCGACAGGATTGCAGGCGGAGATCTTGATCATACGATATCACCATCCAGTGCCAGGGAATTCAACACTCTCGAAGAGAGCATAAATTCGATGGTGGCTTCGCTCAAGGATACGATCCAGAAGCTCCGGGTGAGCGAGTCGCTCCTCTCCCGATCAGAGGAGCTCTACCGAGGGGTAGTTGAGAGCCAGACCGAATTCATCACCCGTTTTTTGCCTGACGGCACCATACACTTCGCGAACGATGCGTTCTGCAGGTATTTTGGACTTGACTGTACGCATATCATTGGAACACGATTCGTTCCAGAGATTCCGGAACCGGAACGGGAGATGGTTGACC
>LKUF01000508.1 GCA_001412335.1 Methanolinea sp. SDB | reverse complement strand
CGGGGAGCAGTTCTCCCTCGCGTGATACCAGCGCATAGCAGTATATCGTCCCTCCCAGGCGGCAGAGCCTGAGCGCCGATGGGAGGAACCGGTATGCATGCAGCGGGAAGTTCATGATCACGCGGTCGAATTTCCAGGGGAGAAGTGCAGGAAGGCGATTGGCATCGGCCAGGACGGGGAGGACGGATACCGCCCTGTTCCGCCTGATGTTCTCGACCATGAGGCGGACTGCCACCGGGTTGAGGTCTGATGCGACCACGAACGAGGCCTGGCCGGCAAGGGTGAGCGCAAACGGCCCGACCCCTGCAAACATGTCGAGCACCTGTTCACCAGGGGACATGAGTGCCAGGATCCGCCTGCGCTCGGACGCCAGGCGGGCAGAGAAGTAGGCGGCCTCAAGATCGATCGCAAACGAGAGGCCGTATTCGGTATAGTCTGTCTTCGTGGTCGGAGTCCCGGCAAGCACCTCGAACCGGCGGGTCCGGAAGTCGCCCTCCACCTGGCTCTCGGGAAAGAGGATGGTGTGGAGCGAGGGGCGTGATGCGAGGAGCGACTCCGCGCCCGGGAGGTCCCTCTCCTGCATGACGGCGATTCCTCCGATTTGTTCGTGCCTCGGGAGCACGGGCTCACGGGGATGGGCGAAAAACGAGCACCGCTCGGCACCCTCCAGGTATTCGGTGACGGGAAGGAGGACGGCGTCTCCTTCCGGACGCGGTTTCAATGCCCTGTCGAGCAGCCCTGAGCTGATGAGCTCCTGCCGTTTCTCCTCGGCGCATCGCCGGCTCGCCCGGATGCACCACTGTTCCACTTCCACGAGACACCATCCATCATTTATCTGGAGAGACCAATGATATCCATGGAAGGTTATCTCGAGAGACTTAAAAATGGGTCTCTGAAACTCTATGCCCTCGAGAAGGAGCTTGCGCCGGAGGAGGCGGTGCGGGTGCGGCGGAGCTTTCTCGAGGAGAGGACCGGGGTAAAACTGGATACGATCGGGTCATATACCATCAATATCGACCGGGCCGCAACAAAGAACTGCGAGAACATGATCGGCACGGTCCAGGTGCCGCTCGGGGTGGCAGGGCCGCTCCCTGTCAGGGGAGAGTATGCAGAGGGTGAGTATTACCTGCCGCTCGCCACCACCGAAGGTGCGCTCGTGGCCTCGGTCAACAGGGGGTGCAGCGCGATCGCCAGGGCAGGGGGGGCCGAAGCCCGGATACTGCGGGACGGCATGACACGTGCCCCGGTCTTTGCGACGGACAGCGTCGTCCATGCAAAGGAGGTCGCCGACTGGGTGGCAGCACACCGCGACGAGATAGCGGCAGCCGCCGAGAGCACCACCTCGCATGGAAAGCTCCTCGATGCCGTTCCCATCGTGACCGGCACGTCCGTCTTTGTCCGCATGGAGTACGACACCAAGGACGCGATGGGCATGAACATGGTGACGATCGCCAGTGCACGGGCGGCAGAGGTGATCGGCGAGGCGACGGGAGCGCGGCTGGTGGCACTGTCGGGAAACATGTGCACCGATAAGAAACCTGCGGCGATCAACCTGGTGCGGGGTAAGGGAAAGAGTGTCGTCGCAGGGGTTTTTCTCACCGACGAGCTTGTCAGCACGGTCTTCAAGACCACTGCGGCGGCCATGGCCGAGGTGAATACGAGAAAGAACCTGGTCGGCTCGGCGCGTGCCGGGTCGCTCGGCTTCAATGCCCATGCCGCAAATGTCGTCGCGGCGGTCTTCATCGCCTGCGGGCAGGATGCAGCCCACGTGGTGGAGGGCAGCAGCACGATCACGACCGTCGATGCGGTGCCGGGTGGCGTCTACGTCTCGGTGACGATCCCGTCGCTTGCCGTGGGGACCGTCGGCGGGGGGACGGGGATCGGCACCCAGCACGAGTGCCTGGAACTGCTCGGGGT
>LKUF01000507.1 GCA_001412335.1 Methanolinea sp. SDB | reverse complement strand
CTTTTTTCTTTTCCATCGGCCACGCCGCTTCAATCCCCAGGACCATATATGGATGGGTTACGAACGCAAGCGGGGAAAGCTTGCGGAACTGAATTCCTTTCTTCGTGGGGGCTCAAGAGAGTGCTTTTCACTCATCGTTGGTAATACGGAAGGATTGGAGAAAGCGAAATACATCATTACACTGGACACGGATACACAACTACCCCGTGACGCCGCGTGGCAGCTTGTGGGGGCTATGGAACACCCGTTGAATCGTCCGCAATACGATGACAAGAAGCAACGTATCTGTGCCGGATACGGCATCCTTCAGCCACGGGTGGTCGTGAGTCTGCCCAGCACGAACCGGACACGTTATGCCCGCATGTGGGGAAGTCATGCAGGCATCGATCCCTATACCCGTGTTGTCTCTGATGTGTACCAGGACCTCTTTGGCGAGGGCTCCTTCATTGGCAAGGGCATCTATGAGATTGATGCGTTCGAGCAGGCCCTCAGGGGACGTTTTCCCGAGAACCGGATTTTGAGCCACGATCTCATCGAAGGGTGTTATGCGCGGGCAGGTCTTTTGAGCGATGTTCAGCTGTATGAGGAATACCCTGCTCGCTACAGCGCAGATGTGAGCCGCAGGCACCGATGGATTCGCGGGGATTGGCAGCTTTTTAGATGGCTGCTGCCGGGGATCCCCGGCCCGGATGTGCGTTTTCAGAAGAATCCCCTATCACTGCTTTCCCGATGGAAGCTTTTCGACAACCTTCGGCGCAGCCTCTTGCCTTTGGCGATGACCCTTCTGCTTCTCCTGGGCTGGACCGTTTTACCCATGCCCTGGTTCTGGACCCTGTCGGTGATGGGAATCGTCCTGATCCCCCCCTGGATTATGTCTCTCCTGGATCTTTTTCAGAAGTCAGATGATGTCCTTCCCAGTCAGCATATTCTCGCCACGATGCGGGGGAGCGGTATAAACCATGGCCAAGCTGCATTTACCCTCCTCTGCCTGCCCTATGAAGCATTTTTCAGTATGGACGCTGTTCTGCGCACCATTTGGCGGATGCTGACTGGTAACAAGCGGCTTCTCGAATGGAACCCTTCGGGCGACTTCCATCGCACGAGCCGAAAGGACCTGGCCGGAGCCTACCGGACCATGTGGATAGCCCCGGTCATTGCCGTCGTTGCGGCGATCCATGTCGCACTTTCCAGACCGGAGGCTTTGGTCGTCGCCCTGCCTGTGCTCATCTTCTGGTTTCTCTCCCCCGGAGTAACATGGTGGACCAGTAAACCGCTTGGCCGCCGGAAGGAAAGACTCAGTTCAGAACAGATCAACTTTCTGAGAAAGATTTCCCGAAAGACCTGGTGCTTCTTCGAGACCTTCGTCGGCCCGGAGGATCATTGGCTTCCGCCCGATAACTATCAGGAAAATCCCTTTGCCAAGGTTGCCCGTCGTACGTCGCCGACCAACATGGGACTTACGCTCCTCGCCAATTTGTCCGCCTGGGACTTTGGCTATATTTCTGCAGGACAACTTCTCGATCGCACGGCCAATGCGCTGCGCACCATGCAATCCATGGAGCGCCACAAGGGACACTTCTATAACTGGTACGATACAGAGTCTCTGAAGCCGCTGCTGCCGATGTATATTTCGACTGTGGACAGCGGAAATATTGCGGCCCATCTGTTGACATTACGGGCAGGGCTCACTGCACTCCCTGATGAGAGGATCATGGGATCAAGGGTATTTGATGGGCTCCTCGATACGGCGCGAATTCTTCTGGACGTCGCCGGTAAACCCGTTCCGCACCAGCTCTCTCGATTGCGAGAAGCGTTGGAGTCTCTTTGCGCCGCCAGTCCGAATACGCTTGCGGCTGCACGAGAGGTCCTTGGCGGGATCGCTTTGCCTGCCCTGGAAGGACTTCATGGCTTTGACGCCGCCCCGGAAAGCCTGGCCGCAGAGTGGGCACGGGCCTTTACAGGTCAATGCAGGGCCGCCCTCGATGAGTTGGAATTTCTTGCGCCATGGATCGTACTGCCTCTCCCTTCCGATGTGCTCGACACCTTCCCTGGTCTCGGTGAAATTCCGACGCTGCGAATATTGGCCAATTTTGACAAAGAGTTACTGCCGGCAATGACAGATCGTCACGCCGGGACTCCGGAGGAAAGCGAGCAGATTGATGCGCTTCGAGGAGCCATCATGGAGGCAAGCAACAGGGCCAGGGCGAGAATCGTCGTTATCGAAAAACTTGTAGCACGATCCGGTTTACTTGCCCATATGGATTATGACTTCCTCTATGACGAGACTCGCCATCTGTTGGCTATCGGCTACAACCTCAGTGAAAACCGACGGGACGCGAGTTACTATGATCTACTGGCGTCGGAAGCGCGACTTTCCAGTTTTGTCGCCATTGCCCAGGGACAATTGCCGCAGGAAAACTGGTTTGCCTTGGGGCGCCTGCTCACTACCGCCGGCGGAGAACCGGTTCTCCTTTCCTGGAGCGGCTCCATGTTCGAATACCTCATGCCTCTCCTTGTCATGCCCACTTATGAGCAGACACTCCTCGACGAAACCTGTAAGGCGGCTGTGGCAAGACAGATCAAGTACGGGAAACAGCGGGGGGTGCCGTGGGGTATTTCGGAATCCGGTTATAACATGATCGACGGTCATCTCAATTACCAGTACAGCGCCTTTGGCGTGCCCGGCTTGGGGCTCAAACGCGGGTTCTCCGAGCTGGTTATTGCCCCCTATGCCTCAGCTTTAGCGCTCCTGGTAGCCCCTGAAGAGGCATGTCGCAATCTTGAGGAACTCTCCGCTCAGGGCATTGAGGGAAAGTATGGTTTTTATGAAGCCATTGACTACACCCCCTCCCACCTGCCCCACGGGAATGAGAGTGCGGTGGTTCGTTCCTTCATGGCCCATCATCAGGGCATGACCCTCCTCTCGCTGGCCTCTTTGCTCCTCAACCGCCCCATGCAGAAGCGATTCGAGTCAGAGCCCTCGTTTCGGGCAATTATGCTGTTGCTTCAGGAACGGGTGCCAAAGGCAACGGCCTTTTATTCACAAGCGGCCGAACTTGCCGAGGTGGATGCAGTCTCACATGAAGTAGAAGAGATGCCGATGCGCGTTTACAAAAGCCCCGACACACCCATACCGGAAGTGCAGTTGTTGTCCAACGGGAGATATCACGTGATGATCACAAACGCAGGCGGCGGTTACAGCCAATGGAAAGACATGGCAGTGACGCGGTGGCGCGAAGACAGCACCTGCGATAACTGGGGTGCATTCTGTTATATCCGTGACCTTTCAACCGGCACTTTCTGGTCAACGGCATACCAACCCACCCTAAAGCCTTCAAAGCAGTACGAAGCAATCTTCTCGGTAGGACGAGCAGAGTTTCGCCGCCGGGATCAGGACTTCGATACCCATACGGAGATTGTGATTTCACCTGAGGATGACATCGAGATGCGCCGAATCACCATCGCCAACCGGGCGCGGATGCAAAGAACAATTGAGGTAACGAGTTACTCGGAAGTTGTTCTTGCACCGCCCGCGCAGGACGCGCTGCACCCGGCCTTCAGCAATCTCTTTATCCAGACCGAGATCATCCGCGAGCAGAGGGCAATACTCTGCAAGCGCCGGCCCCGCTCCCTTGGAGAACAGTCGCCATGGATGTTCCATCTCATGGCGGTGCACGGGGCCGAGACCGGTGAAGTATCCTATGAGACCGACCGGATGCGGTTTATCGGCCGTGGGAACACTCTTGCCGATCCGGAAGCGATGAGAGGTTCATCCGGGCTCTCGGACAATGAGGGCTCAGTGCTCGATCCGATTGTAGCGATCCGGCATCAATTAACCCTCGATCCGGGGAAATCGGCAGTCATCATTATCGTCACCGGGATCACCGAAACCCGGAATGCCTGCCTGGACCTTGTCAGGAAATACCAGGACCGGCATCTTGCCGATCGTGTCTTTGATCTGGCGTGGACCCATAGCCAGGTGCTGCTAAGACAGATCAATGCCACGGAAGCCGATGCGCAACTTTATGGACGTCTTGCCGCCTCTGTTCTATACGCGAATCTGTCACTACGTGCCGATCCGGGGGCTATCATCAAAAACCGTCGTGGCCAATCCGGCCTCTGGGGATACTCTATCTCCGGCGATCTCCCCATCGTGCTATTGCGGATTGAAGATCCGGCCAACATCAACCTGGTGCGACAACTCGTTCAGGCCCATGCATACTGGCGTCTCAAAGGACTGGCTGTGGACCTGGTCATCTGGAACGAAGATCGCGCCGGTTACCGGCAACTTCTTCACGAGCAGATCATGGGGCTCATCGCTGCGGGCACAGAAGCGAAATTGGCCGATCGACCGGGCGGTATTTTTGTCAGACCTTCAGACCAGATATCGAAGGAGGACCGCGTCCTGTTCCAGGCGGTTGCCCGCGTTATCATCACTGACCGCAAGGGAACGCTCACGGACCAGATCAAGGGACGGAGCTTTATGGAAGGAATGTTGCCGGCCACTCTGGTAACCAGAGCCACAACACGGCGCGAAATTCCGGAAATAGAAGCAAAACCTCGCCAGGATTTGATTTTTGGGAATGGACTGGGCGGTTTTACACTTGATGGCCGGGAGTACATCATTTCAACTGCCCGCAGGCAGGTGACGCCGGCGCCATGGGTGAATGTGCTGGCGAACCGGCATTTCGGAACCGTTGTCTCAGAGAACGGTCTTGCCTATTCCTGGAGCGAAAACGCCCACGAGTTCCGCCTCACGCCATGGTACAACGATCCTGTCAGTGATACGGGTGGGGAGGCCTTTTATATACGCGATGAAGAGCGCGGCCACGTCTGGTCACCCATGCCGCGGCCCAGCTGCGGTAAAACGCCTTACGTCACCCGCCACGGATTCGGCTATAGCGTCTTCGAGCACACGGAACGCGGTATCAGCACAGAGGTGTGGGTGTACGTGGCCTTGGACGATGCGGTCAAGTTTACGGTGTTGAAAGTGCGCAACCTCTCAGGCCGGTCACGGAGACTGTCCGCCACCGGATATGTGGAATGGGTGCTGGGCGATCTGAGACCAAAAACCGCCATGCACGTCATTACAGAGATCAATGCTCTGAGCGGCGCCCTCTTCGCCCGTAACCCTTACAACGCTGAATTCGGGAAACGAACGGCCTTTTTTAATGTGGACGATCCATCCCGGACCATGAGCGGAGACCGGACGGAGTTCCTTGGGCGTAACGGAACGCTCGCCAATCCCGCCGCTATGAAGAGGTTGCGGCTTTCCGGCAGGGTAGGGACCGCTTTGGATCCATGCGGCGCTATCCAGGTGGCCTTTGAGCTGGCAGACGGGGAAGAGCGCGAAATTGTCTTTACCCTGGGCGCCGGACAGGATGCCGATGATGCCGTCAACCTGGCACGCCGTTTCCAGGGATCGTTTGCTGCCCGTGAGGCCCTTGAAGCAACATGGCAGTACTGGAACCACACCCTCGGCGCCGTTCAGGTGGAGACAAAGGACCCGTCCATCAACGTCCTGGCCAACGGTTGGCTCCTATACCAGACCCTGACTTGCCGTCTTTGGGGACGGAGCGGTTACTACCAGTCAGGGGGCGCCTTTGGTTTCCGTGACCAGTTGCAGGACGTGATGGCCCTCATTCACGCCGAGCCACGCCTGGTTCGGGAGCACCTCCTCCTCAGTGCGTCACGACAGTTCCCGGAAGGAGATGTGCAGCACTGGTGGCATCCACCCACAGGACGGGGCGTGCGAACCCATTGCTCGGATGATTTTCTCTGGCTTCCCTGGGCGACGTGTCGCTACGTTCTGACTACCGGGGACACGGGGGTGCTGGATGAACCCGTCCGCTTTATAAAGGGGCGTCCGGTCAACGCCGAGGAGGACTCCTATTACGATCTGCCCGGCAGGTCCGAAGAAAAGACGAGTCTCTACGACCACTGTGTACGAGCGATCACGAAGGGCCTCAGATTTGGCGAACATGGCCTGCCGCTCATCGGTTCCGGTGACTGGAACGACGGCATGAACATGGTGGGTAAAGACGGCAAAGGCGAAAGTGTCTGGCTCGCATTCTTCCTCTATAACGTACTGATGAAGTTCATGGAGGTTGCGCGCATGTGCGGAGACCTGCCCTTTGCCGAGCATTGTGAGGCAGAAGCGGGCAAGCTCCGCCGAAACATTGAGGAGCACGGCTGGGATGGTGAGTGGTACCTTCGGGCTTTTTTTGACGACGGCACGCCTCTCGGTTCAGCAGGCAATCCCGAATGCCGGATCGATTCCATTGCGCAAAGCTGGTCGGTCCTGTCCGGGGCAGGGAGCGCAACGCGTTCACACATGGCCATGGACGCAGTGGATAAGCACCTCGTACGCAGGGACTCCTCGTTGATTCAGCTTCTCGATCCGCCCTTCGACAAATCTTCTTTAAATCCCGGTTATATCAAGGGGTATGTTCCCGGTGTTCGGGAAAACGGCGGGCAATACACGCATGCGGCCATCTGGGCCGCCATGGCCTTTGCTGCCCTGGGGGACGACAGACGGGCATGGGAACTCCTTACCATGATCAACCCGGTAAATCATGGGGGATCGACTGAAGGGATTGCAACATACAAAGTGGAGCCCTACGTAGTCGCGGCGGACGTCTATGCCGTCCCGCCCCACACGGGTCGTGGCGGATGGACTTGGTACACGGGCGCAGCCGGATGGATGTACCGGCTGATTGTGGAATCACTCCTGGGAATCCGACTCGAAGTGGACAAACTGCATGTTGAGCACTGCCTCCCTGCCGATTGGGGGGGCTTCACGTTGCACTACCGGTACCGGGAGACCATCTACCATATAAAGGTCGTGCAGGGACGGGCGGACGAAGGGGTGGAGAGCGTAACCGTTGATGGGGTCGTACAACGGGCACAGACGATTCCCCTGACGGATGATCATAACGAACATTTTGTAGAAGTGGTCGTGGCG
>LKUF01000506.1 GCA_001412335.1 Methanolinea sp. SDB | reverse complement strand
ATGACCGGGAAGCCGTTCAGTATCGAAGCCCATGAGAAGGGTCCATATGCAGAACTGGAACAGGAGGCCGAGAGGACCATCCGCCTTCATCTCGAAGGACGCCCCCGGGCGAAGAAGATGTGGGAGCTCCTCTCCGGTGACCCTGAAGTGATCGCCATGTGGGGTATGGCGAACTTCATCACGGTGAAGAAACTGGGGATGAACGACCATGGCCAGATCCACGCAAAAGTCGCGACCGCCTCCGCCCTCACCATGCTCGACCTCCTGATCGATGCCGGGATCGATCCCGATATCGTCAGGACGGGGTACGGAGATGCCGATGATGCGGCGCTCGTTGTCCTTGTTGCCACGTTATGCCACGATTTCGGAAACCAGGTACACCGGGAAGCCCATTTTGTTGTCGGAATCGAGATCGTAATGCCGGTCCTGGACCGCCTGTTGCCTGCCGTCTACGAGGACATTGCTACACGTACCCGTATGCGGTCATTCATCCTCTCGGCAATATATTCCCACCACGGAGAACCCCCGCCGCTCACCATCGAGGCAGGACTGGTCTGTATCGGGGATTCCACTGACATGACAAAGGGGAGGGGCAGGGAAGCGTTCGAGTCGGGCAGTATCACCATCCACTCCGTATCGGCGCTTGCCATTGACAAAGTCGAGATCGCCGCAGGCAGGAATAAACCCATCGAACTTCGTATCAGCATGTCAAACTCTGCCGGCATCTTCCAGGTCCAGGAGATCCTCGCGCCGAAGGTGAGGGCCGGCCCTCTTGCTGATTACGTGGATGTCGTTGCCCTGACCACAAACGGGGATACAGAGAGGGAGAAGAAGATAGTGGATGGCATCGCGATGGAAGGCAGCAGGTTCGTGCCGTTTCGCAGGCCCCGGTAAACGGGCAGGAATGGGGGATAACGGGAGAGTGAGAGAAACTGGAAATTTTAATCCGGTTTTTTCAATCGGAGACCTTTGAGCAGATGCGATACAGGTATCTTTCACCGCTCCCTTTCGAAATCCTGTATGAGATAGAAGGTCCGGCAGCTGTTTTAGGCCGGTTATTCCACGTTTGTTGAACCCTTTGCCAACCGGATCGAAGGGATTATGTGTGATCCATCCGGTTCATTTATGTCCGGCCCTGCCGATACTATTGTATAACACCGGGAGTACAACCGGAGTGAATGGAACATGTGTATAGCAGTCCCTGCAGAAGTCCTCGAGATAAAGGACGGAAATATCGGCGTCGTGGATTATGGCGACCTCCAACAGGAAGTCAGGATGGACCTAGTGGATGCGAAAATCGGGGAATTTGTCCTTGTCCATGTCGGATTTGCAATCCAGAAACTCTCCCGCGAGGAAGGCCTCGAGACACGGGAGCTCTTCAAGCAGGTCTATGCTGCGATGGAAGAGTGAAGAAAAACCGTTTCCGGATCACCACAAATCCAGTACCGGTGATGTAATTCATTTTTTAGCTCCGTATTCAGGGTAGTCCGGATTCCCGGGTGATCTCTCCAGGGAAAGGTCGATTTTTGGACCGCTTGATTTTTGCATCCCTGGTTTTTCGCATGAAATTGCCAGACGGGCAGATGTGTGGATCGGTGGGTCCGCAAATCAGGCAATTCCAACACCGGTAATGGCGCCTGTTATACATTTTTAGCCAATACCCTTATTTCCTTGAAATAAAAATCATGTAAGAGAGAGGACTGGAAAAGATGGATAAAACAGGTGTGGTAAGTCTTATTGCCGGAATCATTCTGGTTATCCTTGGAATATACGGAGTATGGCTGTTTGTCCCGGAGGTAATCTCCTTTTTAAAGGGCGTAATCGGAATAGTCGCAATTCTGATTGGTATATTTCTCCTGATATTCGGGGCCATTCTGATCAAGGACTAGCCCATTTTTCGCTAAACAGATAAGAAGGCCAGTATTGCCGGGCATATAGGGCAGATCTTAAGATATAAACCATATAACAGCAGATATATTGTCCTGCAACCGCTGTGCGAATAATAGTATAAAGATGTGTCAGATACATGATGAGAGAACGAATACTCGCTGTTCTGCTGATAATTTCACTCTGTGCGAATGTGTACCTGGTTTCTTTTGAACGCTCTTCGGACGAGGGTATCCAGCAGTTGATTCATATGCACCTCCATCCGGGTCAGAATATGACGAACTCCAGCAGTAATCCGGATATGAACAGTTCAGCCGCCGTGAGGATGGCCGTCACCACGGAGGTCACAACTGCTGTGCCAACCCAGACTCCGACACCGAAACCGACACCATCTCCAACACCTTCCCCGACACCTCCCCCATGGATAGAATACGCGAACTCAAAATATCGCTTCTCCCTTGAATATCCGAGGGAATGGGACTTTGTGGATAAATCAAAATCTTCAGCAAGTCCTGCAATCATCATCACAACTCCGCCGGAGCTGGAATGTGACCCTGATACCACGGAATGCTACAAATTAATCTCAACCTTCACGGTCGATATTGTGCAAAACCCGTCGACGTTGGTTCTCGAGGACTATTTCAACGATGCTGTCTCAACCCTCCAGCAGAAATATTTCATTACAACCACCAGCAAGAGCTCTCCCACCACGCTCTCTGACAACAAGGCCTACCGGATTGATTTCTTCACACGCGACGAGCGTGGAAATCCCGAAAAGAGTTATATGCAGTATTACACGATTATTGACAAGAAGGTCTACATCCTGACCTACAGCGGCCCGTATTCCACGCAGGAAACGGTGTTTGATTATTATAAGCGGGATGCACTTCAGATAATCAAGTCCTTCGCCATAGACAGGGAATATAAGACGGTATAATTTATTCCTGTTCGACACACTGCATGGGCCAGGTACCCTTTTTTTGATAAACAGGGTAGTGTCGAGAGGATGTGTAAGAATATGCTTCCTCGCTGACCCCCTTAATCTGCATCCGGTTCATCTATTCGTTTTACCAGAATATATAAAGCTGAAGCTTGGTCCCGGGGTAATAGTCGTATACCCGGGCCAATGACAATATTTTCTTCGGACAAGGACAAGGATTGGATACTCCAGATAGGATTCGCCACGAAAAGAATGAACCAGTAAAGTGGGTAGCATGTATGATTTGCGGAGAAACAGGCAGACAGCGTATAAAAGTGAATTAGTCTAGGTCTTTTTCCGGGCGCCTTCCTGTTGGGGAAGCATGTGCAGTTTCAATATCCCATTGCAGGAGTTGCAGAGGTAGTACTCGGGAGTCCAGCAGGAGGTGCATGCCCAGCGGCCACAGAGGGTACATTGTTTCAGCTCGGAGAGCGGGAACGAATCATTGCAGAGATCACAGTAAAACCTGGAGAAGGAGGAAGGATCTTTCTCCGGAGGTTCACCCTGTTTTCTCATGACAGGAATGTCGTCTTTTAAGCGGGAATAAAAATCTGAGGTATCCAGGTTTTTTGCACGGTTATTGTTTTTCGGCCTGCTTTTCCAGAGCATTCAGGCGTTCCTCCAGTCTTGCCAGCGTGTCGATCATATCATGCTCAAAGTCCTTCAGTTCCTCGACTTTATTCTCCTGATCGGCTAGAATCTCCTCCTTCTTCTCCTTGAAAGACCGTACCTGGTATTTGTTCATAAGGGACCATTCTGAAACCATCTGCTCGAACCGCCTGTCGAGATACTCATCGACACGGCTTTCCATCGGGCGGGTGATGGAGACTTTTCCCGAAGTACCCCTGAGATAATAGTACACAAAGAACGCAACGACCGCGAGGATGAGGATGATAAGAAGCGCTTCGACGATAGTCATCTCTTCACCTCCCTGATCCGCTCAATCCTCTTCTCGAGATCGGTAAGCTTCGCATCAGCCTCCATCTCGAATTTGTCCAGTTCCTGGATCTCTTCCTCGAGGTCCTTGAGCCTGACCTCGAGATCGCCAAGATCCCGATACGTGCCAAGACTCCACTCCTCGATCATATACTTCATGCGCCTGTCCAGGTAGCCTCCAAGATAGTTGTCAATCCCGATCATTCAGGACCCCTCCAGCTCCCTGATGGCGGATTCGATGTTTTTGGCCCGATCTTCGAGTTTTTCCCGCCATTTTTCAAGTGTGCCGATCTCGCTGCTCACCACATCAAGGCGTTTCTCGAGGTCGTCAAGGTCGTACCGCGTTACAAGGCCCCATTCCGATATGATCAGGGATATGTTTGCGTCGAAATACCTGTCAAGCTTTTTATCCATCGAGGGGAGCCGTGAGTCGATAGCCTGGGGAATGGTTGCGAGTGACTCTTTGAATGAGCTCTTCCGTGCATGCTCTGCAGATCCTGTCTCAAACATAAAAAATCACCGTACTTTTCTCTCTTCGTCTTTGATCTTCTCTATGAGATGATCAAGTTTTGTGCTCTTCACCATGTTCTCAAGCCTCTGGATTCTCTTCTCGACCGTGTTGTGTTTGGCATAAATATCTGTCTCGAGCTGGACGTTCTCCTCGTCGAGATTCCTGATCTCCTCCATCTTCTCCGGGGACACCTTGAAGAACGGCTGGCCTCTCTGCTCATACTCCATCTTCATCAGTTTCAGTTTCTCTTTTTCAAGCTCGATCTCGGCAAGCCTTGGGGTCTCCCGGGCAAGCCGTAACTCCCTGATGATATAATAGACTATGATGAGTCCGATGAATAGGAGTATGACCCATAAAAAGGGCTCGAACCAGTTCCACAAGGCTGGAAGTGTGTTTACCGTGGTTGGTGTGGGGGTGGCCATCCTGCCTCACCATCTCACTGGTTCTTCTCACCCTTTCCAGGCATGATCTTCTTCGAAACGTCCTTTGCGCCCTTCTCTAATGCTTCCCCTGCATGTCCGGCCTCTTTCTTGATGCTCTCTCCTGCCTGCGAAGCACTCTTCCCGATCACTTCACCGGCATGGGTGGCACTCTCTGATATGACTTTCCCGGTCTCCCCGGCTTTTTTGCCGATCTGTTCTGTCAGGGGTACTTTTCTTCGAACGGTCACCGCGTCACCCTCGGCCACACCAAGAGACGCCATATCCTCCGGGCTTAACTTGATGACATCCTTTTCAATCATCGTGTCGGCATATGCCCCGACGGTAACGGGCTTGGATGTATCGTCGTACGCTGCTGGGTATTTCAGGATTTCGAGGGCTTCACCCTCCTTGATCCCCAGGTCAGGCAGTACTGATTCATGGATCCGCGCCCGTCCCCGACTTGGAAATGCCCTTACCTGTACTTTTAACTGAATTCCTTCCATACAGTAGTCTTATACGAGCAGGATGCTATTTACTTTTTTTGTAACTCCGGGAACTACAGGGGGAGAACTGTGACCCGTTTCTCATACTCCATCATTCTATATGCCATGAATGGGCAATGTTCAAGAGATTTTTTTAATTACTGATGTACAATAATAACACAATGAAGCAGGATGCCGAGACCACTCTCGTCTGTCTTATATGCATTATATTTGCGGGATACGGGATACAGTCGGTCTTAATCGGCGATACCTTCAGGCTCGTCGCAGTTCTTCTGCCTTCGGTCATACTGACACTTATCCCCGTAATCGCAGAAAAACGGCTCCAGATCAGGTTTCCGGCAGGTGTGAAATCCCTCGTGGCCTTTGCACTGCTCCTCCATGTTGCAGGCGGGATAAGCAGGTTTTACTGGATCTTTGCACCGGTGTATGACAAGCTGGCGCACGTAGTCTCTGCCGCAGCAGTCGTGATGCTGGTCTTTGTACTGTTCATCATACTTGACTATTACAATCATAGAGTAAAGACGCCGGTCATGTTCGTCGCGATAGTTGCGATATCAGTCTTCTTCATGCTCGCCTGGGAAGTCGGGGAGTATTATATCGATATGCTGGTCAGGAGCTCGTACAACAACGGACTCCTGGACACGATTTGCGATCTTTTTGCCGATATGATCGGGCTAGTGATTGGACTGTTATTGGTACGGCATCATACCGGTTCACTGGACGGGGACAGGAGCTTATACTCACTCCTGGAAGAGGGAAATACCCGGAGATGAACGGGATCTTTTCCAGTACGGCAAAATCCCGCGTCAAAATGCCTGGCAGATGATTCCGGTTCCCGATTCGTAAACAACCTGGATTGATAGAAGTTTTGTGTCCGTGCCCACAACTCAAGGTATATGAGTTCTCCGGTTTTATTGTATACCGTTTGATCCCGAAGAGAATCCCACGGTTCACAAACACGCATTACATTGCAGTTGCTCTTATCCTTGTAACCCTTCCTGCGGGGATTGGGTATGCGTCATGGGAAGCGGGCACCTGCGAGGTTACCGCCCTCTATATCGATGATGCTCCGGGAAATATCGTGTACATAGCCGACCCGCACCTGAAAGAGGGAAATATCGATCACGTGAAGGATGTGATCGGGGAGATCAACCGTCTCGAACCATCCGTCGTCCTCATCGGTGGCGACTTCGTGTTTGGGGAGAACGAGGAGGATTTTGTGTACCAGGAGGTCTGGAGCGGGATAGACGCTCCGGTGTATGCAATCCTCGGGAACCATGACTACAAGGCAGGCATCACCGCTTCGTCCGGCATGGACAAGATCCTCAGGATGCGCGAGGCGGACCTGAGCGTGGATTATTTCGATGTCAGCTGCATGTTCGACGAGACTACCGATCTCGAATATGCCGCAGCCCTCGAGGAAGTCCTCGAGGAGAACGGCGTCACCGTCCTTCGGAATGAATACGTGGAGCTCACGATTGACGGCCGGAGAGTGCTGATCGTCGGCGTGGACGACGGGTGGGCAGGACTGGCAGATCCGCCGGAGGTCGACAGCGAGGGAGCATTCACCATCTACCTCATCCATGAGCCCGAATGCCGTGCGGACTGGGATGCAGACCTGATCCTTGCCGGCCACACGCACGGCGGGCAGATAAACATCGCTGCGATGGAGACCCTTACCGGGTCCGGAGTCTTGGAGATGAGCGGGCTTGTGCCGAACGGGGATGTCCCGTTCTACATATCCAGGGGGATCGGTACATCGAACACGAAATCTGATCTCCGTTTCATGTGTGCTCCCGAGATCGTGGTCATCAATCCCACGGTGGACGTAGACGGGATGAGAGATATAATCATTTAATTTTTGTTTTACCAGAACCCTGCCCCGGGGTTTTCCGACGTGATGTGAAGGGCTCTTTTCCCATCGTTCGAACAGACCGGGATCTTTTGATACGCGAAGAGTATCCGGCCGATTGGACAATGAAAGAAGAATCGTTGAATGATGATATTGGCAGCAGGAAGTTATGACCATCTTCCCGTTCTCCATGCCACCACCACGATTGTGTGGGCCCCTCATTATTTTTGTCAGGGCTCAAAAATTGCATTTCCGGGCCAAAAACCTCACGTTATCCTCATTTTTCCATAATTATAAACAGACACATCTTTAGGAGAATGGCTCCAACCGATCGGTCTGGATGACAAACGCGGAAGGGTTCCTGGGTATAGTGATCATGATCGAGCTCGCGGCGGGACTTATCGGCTGCGCAATCGTCTCGATCGGCTATTTCATCCTTGAAAAGATCAATAACCGCCCGTTCCGGCTTGCAGTGCTCCTGGCAGGAATGGCGGTGAGCATGATATACGTCGGTCGTGGTGATGCACCCATGATGCTCACGCTCTCCCTCGCCTTCGGAATCCCGCTCGCGGTCCTCGTCCCGCCACTCTGTTTTCCCGAACGAATCGGAGGATGTCCGGGTATATATGGTGTGTTGAAATGCTACGCAATAGTATGGGTCGCAGGGTCGATACTTCCCTTCCTGTTCGTCGTATCAGGCCTCTCCATGGTGCCGTTTATCTACTGGCATACGCCGTTCTCGAACGCGGTGGTCTTCGTAAGCCTGATGTTCTGGAACGTCGTTCTTGCGACAGTCGTCTACCGTGTCCTTGACAGGGGAAATCACAGGAAGACCGCGGTGTAAGATAGAGGGATGCAGGCACCAGGGATGGAAAGACCGGGTCATCACGTGGATAAACCCCTATCAGGGCTCTCTCTGCCACAGGAAACCACGATACCTTATTACCTGTGACGATTTAACCGGGTATCATGCGGGATGCCACGGAACTGAAATCGTATCTTGTCATCATCTCGGTGGTGGTCCTCTCCTCGATACTCGCACTCGCACCGTTTCTCCTTGGTATTGAAGATCTCGTATCGATCCATTTCTGGCAGACCGGGATGCAGGCGGTGTACCGGCACTGGGACGGCCCGCTCTACGTCGTGACAGCCCACACATTCTATGCCGCGGAGAGCCCGCTCTATGGTGCTTCGGGATTGTGGGCGAGTTATTATGCCGCAATTCTCCCCGTCTACCCGATCTGCATCCGTCTTCTCTCGTGGCCCGGGTCATTCGAAGGGATGATCGTCGCGACCGTCCTCTTCACCTGTGCGGCGGCCATCGTATTTTTCAGGCTCGTAAAGGACTTCTCGATCGCC
>LKUF01000505.1 GCA_001412335.1 Methanolinea sp. SDB | reverse complement strand
AAGAACGTCGATCCCAAGGTCCTCGCCCAGATCAACACCTTCGTGGTCATGGGACTCGGTGACCGTGGCGACCGGGACATCATCATCGGAAGCGCAAAACAGGACCTCTCGAAGATGGAGATAGAGATACAGACGCTTGACCGGGGAGAGGCGATCATCAGCACGATCGGGATCCCTTTCCCGGTGAGCACACGCATCCACAAGTTCGAGGACTATATCGCGGGCCTGAACAGGAAGACGAGATTCCCGATATCGGAAGGACTGGAAGGGCGTTTCTGACCATTCCGTGATGGAAGGAAGACAAAAAAGTGGGAAACCATCATAATTAATTTTCTCCCTCTCTCTCTTTGGCAACAAGCCCCATGAACAGGCACTCGTCCGCTGCGATCGGCTCGACGCCCTCGTAGTCACCGATAAGGGAACCAAGACCGCGGACGAGCGCTGCCGGCGTCGCCTCGTCAGCCTCTCCCATCACAATCTCGGCAGCCGAGGCGATGTTGTCTGCAAGTGCCTGTTTTGTGACCTCGAGCGTCCGCCCGAAGAGGTCGCATCTCCCCCGCTCATCGATCACCGACGGGATACCGCTGCACCCGATCGCGACGCCGCTGCATCCCATGCGCATGGCATGCGTCCTGGAATCGGCGATGATGACTCCGACATTCACCCCAAAGAGAGCGAACAGGCGTTTCCGTATTGCCCGGGCGCTCTCGTCAGGCTGCGGCGGGAGCGGGATGACGCAGCCAGGCGGTGCGTTGGAGGCATCGACCCCCGCATTCGGGAGGAGCGTGCCGTTCTTCATGCAGAGGAGGAACCCCCGGATTCCCCCAACGATGCTGTCGCTTTCGCGCCTGATGACCTCGACGACGCGGGGGTCCATGTCATAGGTTTCGGCCAGCAGGACAGACTCCGGTCCGGGGTTTACTGTCTCAAGCCTGATGACATGCCCTTCTGCGGTGGCGAGCGCAGTCTCGGCTATGACCAGTATGTCCCCCTCCCGGAATTCTCCTGCTCCGGAGCGTCCTATCGAAGTGATCAGGATAGAGACCAGGTCGTCATCTTCCCGGACCAGGCCGGTCCGGATTCCATATGTTGTGAACCTGTCTGTCATCGCACCCCTTCCATTGCCTCCATCACCCGGATTACGTCGACTGTCGCGCCCACGTCATGTGTCCGGACCACATCGGCTCCCCTCTCTATGAGCATCGCCGTCAATGCAAGGGAGGCAGGCAACCGTCCCTCTGCCTCTCTCCCGACCACCTCGCCAAGGAAGCTCTTCCTCGACACTGCCGCAAGCAGTGGCCGTGAAAATGACCGGAATTCGTGGAAATGTCTGCACAGTTCCCAGTCCATCGCAGCGGTGCGTTCGGGTATCCACTTTCCGATCCCCGGGTCAAGGACATATTCCGTGATACCTGACTCTTCGCACCTGGAGACGACCAGGGACAGGGCGTCCATGGTC
>LKUF01000504.1 GCA_001412335.1 Methanolinea sp. SDB | reverse complement strand
GGGCGGTGGACGAGGACGACGTGGCCGAACGGGTGCTGACGACACACTTCATCCGCGACCTGATGGGCAACTTAAACGCGTTTTCCAGGCAGAAGTTCCGGTGCACGAAGTGCAACACGAGCTACAGGCGCATGCCCCTTGCAGGCAAGTGCAGCCGGTGCGGGGGACATATCATCCCGACGGTGCACGAGGGATCGGTCAAGAAGTACCTCAACATGTCCCGGGACATCTGCGAACATTACAAGGTATCGGAATACACGAAGCAGCGGGTAAAGGTGCTCGATATGGCCATAGAGTCAACGTTTGGCCAGGAGAAGTTCCAGCAGATGGGGCTTGCCGATTTCATGTAAACGGCATGGAATCAAGCCGACCGTTCCGGCTCCTGTTCTCCCTGGTTGGCAGTACTGGTTATCTTCACCTGCTATGGTGGCAGGTATTCCAGGCCCCGATTGTCATTTACAATACGCTTTGTGAGGCGTATTGCACAGAAATCGCCACACATCGAACAATCTTTGGTATCTCCTGCCAGATCGCGGGCTCTCTGTTCAT
Source organism: Methanolinea sp. SDB (assembly GCA_001412335.1). GTDB lineage: Archaea > Halobacteriota > Methanomicrobia > Methanomicrobiales > Methanospirillaceae > SD8. Next base: position 1,501 of record LKUF01000504.1, on the reverse strand, counting down.
CAAGGGCAAGGACGAATTGCCCTTCCCGATCGAAGCAGGCCCTCCGCCGGGACATCTCCCGATCGGCAGCGTCCATCCCGTACTTTGCGATATCACCAATGTGTGCCGCTATCCTGAACGCAATGAGACCTTCCTTTACCTGGTCAGGCCCGGGTAGTCCAAGGTGTTCCGAGGGAGTGATGTAGCAGAGGTAGTCGGCACCAGCGGCACTCGCAGCGCTTGCACCTGCACACCCTGCGATGTGATCATAGCCAAGCGCAATATCCGTAGGGAGTGGCCCGGCAACGAAGAGCGGAAAAGGAACGGCTTTCTTGTAGGATTTGATAAGAGGAGCGATGCGATCAAAGCGGACGTGTCCACCCGCACCCTCTATGATGACCTGTACTCCCCGATCCCTGGCGTACTGTCCCAGCTTGCAGTTCTTCTTCAGTTCTTCGTGCTGGGCCCGGTCCCATCCGTCTTGGATACCTCCGCTCCGTGCCGTATTGCCGAGGGAAAGGACGATATCAAACCGGTGCAATATGTCGAGGATCTCATCGAAGAGCTCGACAAATGGATTCTCGCAATTATTGAGGTGCATATACACGCAGGATATCGACCCCCCTTTCGAGACAATCCCCGATAAGCGATTTTCGCACTGAAGAAGCCCGAGTGTCTTCCTGTCGACACAATGCAGCACCATGGAATTCACCCCGGCCCGGGCCTGTGCATGTATAGTGGATATGATATGTGCACCTGTCATATTCTCCAGTCCGACCAGCGCGGCGGTTTCATAGACCGGCACGGTAGTGATGGGGACCCGGGTTGCACGAAAGATGGATTCACGGATAGCCTTGATATCCCCTCCCATGGAGAGGTCGGTGATGGTGTCTGCACCGAACCTCTCGGCAATCCGTGCCTTCTCGATCTCCTCTTCAGGGGATATCCGGGTGTTTGAAGTCCCGATATTTACGTTTACCTTAGTCCGGAGCCCTCTCCCGATGCCGAGAACATGTTCTCCTCTCTGCATCACCACGATACTGCCGTCGACCACCGACCGACGCAGCCTCTCCGGGTCGATTCCCTCCCGCGCCGCAACCGTGCGGAGAGGTTCCGACAGCCGTCCCTCCCTTGCCGCTTCCAAAATTGTGACCATTCGTTGTCCTGGTATCATATGCGGAAGTGGCGGAAAAACCTGACGGGCAGTAGCCTGTTCACCGCGGAAAAAGCGGGAGATCACTGAAATTCCAGCTGTTGCCTTTCTGCCGGGATAACTCTAATCACCATCGCTCACATAATACCTGGAAAAGATGTACGATCTCGTCGCACTCCGCTGTGAATTTCCGGTCCTTTCCGTGTGTGTCTACCTTGACTCGGCCTCCACCAGCCAGACTCCCCACTGCGCGGTCGAGGAGATGAACCGCTTCTTCCTCGAGTACGCGGCAAACCACGGGCGCGGGGCACATCACCTGGCCCGGAAGGCCACCGCCGAGTATGAACGCTCCCGGGAGATACTCGGGCG
>LKUF01000503.1 GCA_001412335.1 Methanolinea sp. SDB | reverse complement strand
TTGCGGCTGATATCCACAAAGTGCGCGCTGTAACCGGCAACGCGGACGATCACTTCCTGATATTTTTCAGGCTCTCGCTGGGCGCTCCTCAGGGTCTCATCGGACACGCAGTTGAACTGGAGGTGATCAATGCCCAGTTTATACCAGGTATCCATGTAGGCTTTCCAGAGGGCGTAGCCTTTGTCTCCGGCCATCTGGGTGGGAGAAAATCTCTGGTTCAATAGGAACGCCCGGCCATCCATGACATGGTCGATCTTGGCGCAGGATTTCAAAACCGCGGTGGGGCCCTTCTTATCAAGTCCCGGACCGGGGGAAATACCGCCGTCATACAGGGCGTCTCCTCTCCGGCGACCGTTGGGCAACGCCCCCACGATATTGGCATAGTGAATGTTGCCGCTGACGTTTTCGGGTAGAATCGGCCAGTTGTTCCCCATGGGATCTTTCAGTTCATGCGAGAACTTGGCAATATCCCGCAGGCATCTCAGCATGATGCCGTCAACATAGTCGTCATCATTGCCCCACTTGGGCGCGTTGTTGACGAAATCCAGACGCATCTTTTCATGTCCCTGCCAATCATCGACAATGGCCTGTTTGAGTTCGGCCATGGTGTATTTCTTCTCGTCGAAGACCAGTTTCTTGATCGCCGCCAGGCTGTCGATGTTCTCCACAAAGGTAAAGGCGGTGATCCAGGAATTGCCCCGGCTGATCGAGGGATCCATCACGTCCAGACCGCTGTCAACCGAGCGCTGGGAAATGGACGACAGGTAGGGACGTGGACAGAAGGCCGCGGAATTCATCCGGGTATAGTTCATGATGCGAACAGCAATACTGAAGATGTGCTTCATCTGGGCGATCCAGGCATCGTAAACCTGTTCGAAATCGGTGAAGGTGGCACAATCCGGCGTCTCCGCCCCGACCTGCATGTTGACCACCGGGTCGAAACCGCTGGTAAAGACGTACTCGATGATCTTGGCCGTGTTGGAGGTGGCGTTGGCCATGCGCATGGGCTGGAAACCGGCCTTGGTCGTGGGACACGGTGACATACAGGCCTGATGGACCCAGGTGCGCGCTTCTTCAATGGGATGGCCGTACCAGTGCATGGTATTGGCAATCAGAATCGGGTCGTGGCGCATGGACGGATATCCGAGGCCCTGACGAATGCACTCAAAGCACTCACGCAGAACTTCGTCCTTCACCATGGGGTGCCAGCGGAAGCCGAAGGTCGGATTGGACACTCTGACCAGACGGGCCGCCTGAAGCAGGGCAACAGTCATGTCGTTGCAGGCGTCGCTGCCGTCTTTCTTGACGCCGCCCAGGGTCCAGACCCAGGTGCCTTCGATGCCCTGCAAGCCTTCCCGGACCCACTTGGGTTTGTACTGGGATACTTCGTGGGCCCGGATCAGAAACTCACCGACCAGGTCCAACGCATCTTCTCTGGAGATCCGTTTTTCAATATTGACGTCTTTGTCATAGTACGGACCGTGATAGTAGTCCGGTCTGGCAGGCCAGGCGCCTTCAATGGCCTCCGACCGGCTGAAGACCTGGGTGAAGAGGTCGTATTGGAGGGATTCCTGTAAAGTGCGAGGCGGTTTGGCCGGTACTCTTTCACAGCAATCGGCAATCTGCAAAAGCTCTTCCTTACGCTTGTTGTCGGTTTCGTAATTTTCCGCAATGATCCTGGCCAGACGCGCATAGCGCTGCCCAAAACGGATGCCGGCTCGCAGGCAGATCTGCATCGCTTCCCACGTGACCATCTTGGGATATGTTTCGGAAATTTCCTTGCTGGCAAACGGTGAATGGACCAGGTCGTATGCGTCATCAAGATTTTTGTCGAGTTCGGCGATGATGTCTTCAAAGGCGCGCTCACCGGTCATAAAATACTCGTAGTTCTTGCCGGAATAGCCGCCTCGAGCCAGGGGAACGCCCCATACAATCGTTCCGGAGAGAATCTTGGTCAGATCTTCCACGTCCGCCATGGGCGCCATTCGGTCGGCATCGGCTTTCCCGGACCAGAAGGCGATGACGTCATTGACGACTTTCAGACTTTCGTCAATGGGCTCCGGAAGAACCGTGGCATCATTGAGAACTTCCACGTTCAGCGGCGATCCCACGCTGGGTAGCCAGGCGACGGTATGCGGCAGGCTGCCCACGTAGCCCACCAACTGGGCCTGATCGGTGATAAAGATGGTCTTGTTGTCCAGGTAATTGGCAAACATCTTGGCAAATCGGATGACATGAGGATCCGGTGAATACTCCATCGACCGCATGAAGTCGGTATCGATCTGCGCCTGCTCCAGATCGACCCGCAATCCGGCCGGATAGACGCCGCCGACCGCTCCTTTTTTCCAGATGGCCTTTCTCAGGTAGTCGAGACGCTTGGAGCGCTTTTTCTCCGCGGCCCACCACCACTGCTGTTTCTTTTCCAGTTCTTTTATGTTTTTATCTACTGCTGGCTCTGCCATAAAATTTCCCTCCCTATTTATTCCCTTTTGTCTTTTTAGCTAACTCTTCTCCTCCTGAAGTAAGCACAGAATCGGCTTATTTCTTCTCAAATGAACCACAGGAACTTGCGTCCTTCGCTGCCAGAACCGGCTTCGCTTTGTAGTAACCCTGCCGCGGATCTACGACGCGCTGTACGCAATCCCCCTTCTGCGGATCTTCCTTTAATGGAAAAAATTTCTTGCACTCATTACATGACGGCATCGATAACACCTCCTT
>LKUF01000502.1 GCA_001412335.1 Methanolinea sp. SDB | reverse complement strand
CCGTCCCGGACGACCGAATCGTCGCACCGGTTCACGATCTGACGGTCATGTGTCAGGAAGAAATCGACCTTCCCGTTCATCGCAGCCATCACCCTGTCCAGGTCCGTAATCATCGGGTATCCGGGGACATTCGCGCTGGTCATGACGAGGAGCGGGTGCCGGAGATGCCGGAAGAGGAGGTGGTGCAGCCCGGTATAGGGCAGCATGCAGCCGATGGTGTGGAGGTTGCTGATCTCCGGATGAGCTGAATAATCCCTCTTTTCAAGCACGACGATGGGTCTCTGGTATCCCTCGAGCAGGAGGCGATCTGCTGCCGGTACCCGGGTGATGGTATCCACGTACCCGGGACGGACCATCACTGCGAGGGGCTGCTCCGTCCTCCCGAGTCGTCTCTTCAACTCCCCTGCGGATCCTTCCACGCACGCGATGTGGAAGCCACCTATCCCCCTGATGGCCACGATCGCCCCGCCGTCGAGCAGCCCGGCCGTCTCGACGATAACATCCCCGCATTCGACATGGTTCCCGCGGCTGTCAAGGAGCGAGAGCCGGGGACCGCAGGTCTGGCATGCGATCGTCTGGGCATGGTGCCTCCGGGACCCTGGATCCTGGTATTCATTGCCGCACCCGCTGCACATGGGAAAATCGCGCATCGATGTGCGTTCCCGGTCATAGGGGAGACTCTGGATGATGCTGTACCGGGGGCCACAGTTCACGCACGATGTGCACCAGTAACCGCTGTACCTGCTGTCGTCCCGGTCGATATCGTCCAGGCACTGGTCGCAGGTTGCGATGTCGGGAGGGATCATCCCGGAGAGTGCACCCTTCCCGCTCGGAACGATGACAAAACCGGGCCCGATCTCCTCTTCAAGGGGATAGACGTCCACGCTGTCGATCCGGGCCATCGGGGGGCCAACACGTACGGCCCGGAAAAACTCATCAAAACGTGGGCCTGCTGCCAGGATCTCCACTTCACTCCCCAGGTTTTTTACCCTGCCCGAAATATCGAATTTTTTTGCCTGGGCATAGACAAAAGGGCGGAACCCAACCCCCTGGACGATACCCCTGATAATAATCCTGCCGGTTTTCTGCATCAAAAATGCCTGCAAAAATTTATTGGATTGCCGCGCCATATAATTATAGGGTTTTGCGTTTGACGGGGCATATCAGGATAGTCAATGATCCAGTTGAGCTTGTTCCTCTCCTTATTACTTTCAACAATGCTCATTTCAAGGAGATCTATGATCTCCTGAACAAGACATGGATGACTGAGGACGAACTCTGCCAGCATCTTTCCATGGACGGAGTCTGCAAGTGCCTGCTCATTCTGAAGAAAGGAAACCTCATCGAAGAGCAGTGGCGGATGCCCGAACCGGGCAAGACACCCGTGAAGGAATTCCGGGCGACATACAACAAATTCCGCGCAAATTTCCAGTGCAATTTCACCGATCTCTCGGATTTGATCTACATAGCAATCTCGAATGACGAAAATCTCCGAAACCTTGTTGAGAAGGTCGAGGAAGAGCTCCAATCCGGAAACACGTCCATTAACGACATAGCGCGGAAGTTCGGGGTCAGCCCGGTATATATCAAGGGACTGGCAAAACGCATCCCGCATCTTGATGTGAAGGGACAGGGGCTGGTGCTCCTTGACAGAAGCCAGTAAGGACCCCCTCTATACAATTTTGAGAAGCAAACGAGAGGTTACCCGCCTTCAGATCCTTGTTGAGATAGCTGAACACCAGCCCGCTGTCCGCCAGCAGGAGATCGCGGAGAAGCTCGGTGTCACCCCCCAGGCGGTTTCGGAGTACATCAGGGAGCTTGCAGATGACGGTATGGTGGCCGCCCATGGGCGGGGGCGGTATGATGTCACCCGCACCGGAATAGAATGGGTTCTTCAGAATGCCGAGGCACTGGAGACATATGCCCGGCACATCAGGAGGGACGTCATCCAGCAGGTTTCAACCTGGACGGCGATCGCAGCAGAGGATCTGAAAGAAGGGACCGAGGTCGGCGTCTATATGAAGGACGGGTGGCTCTACGCGTCGAGGGCACGCCAGAGCGCAACGGGTGTGGTCGTCATGGATGCCCGGACCGGCGAGGATGTCGGAGTAACGCGGCTGAACGGCATAATAGACCACACCGAGGGAATTGTCCATGTCTGCAAGGTGCCCCGGATCCAGAGAGGCGGGTCCAGAAAAGTCCGGAAGGACCGCCTGCCTGATGTGATCCGGTTGGGGGGTATCATTGCAGCAGTCGGCCTCGAAGCATATATCGCCCTTCTCCAGGCAGGACGCAAACCTGATATGTTCTTTGGAGCACGGGAAGGTGTGATAGAGGCGGCCTTCCATGGGATCGACTGTGCCATATTCATAGTCGACGAGGAATTTACCGACTTCCTAAAGAGGCTCGAAGGTGTAGGTCTTTCATATCAGATCCATGATCTCATTGCACCATGATGGTGATCGTCCATCCCCACAAAGGGGACTACAAGATCATCTTCCTTGACGAAAAGAGGATTCTTGGAGTGGGTTTTGCCGGGATATCCGACAGTCCCAGGGGGAACCGTCCTTCCCTTTACCGCCTCCGCCGGGCAGGAAAGAAGCAGTTCCGGAATACACCTACAAAAGAGCTTATAATGGCGCTTCGGAAGGCGGAGGTACGGCTCACCAGGCCGGATGCCATATTCGAATCATTCCTTGACGACTTCCAGATCCCGCACTCGTATGCGAAACTCTGCCGGATGTGTCTTCTCGAGGACAGGATTACCCCGATCAACAAAAAGACAGCGGTCCGATACGGGACCGGAGAGCAGATCTGTTTCGGATGCGCGAAAAGAGAGCTCCGCAGGGAGATGGCCCACATGGGAAGAGTCGGAACGCGGGCTCTCGGGCACCTGGATGAACTGCTCAGGAATTTTCGTGATGTAGACAAGGTGCTCGCGAGCATCCAGCCGGAACAGTCGAGGATATCCGAGACGCTCTTTGATCGCCAGGCTGCCCATCCTGTATCCCAGACGCAGAGCCTCGTTGAACTCCCGCTTCCAAGATCGTTTGTTGAGGCATGCGGCGTGGATAAACTCATGCCCGCCCAGCAGATGGCCGTTGACGCCGGCCTTCTCTTCGGCAAGGACCAGCTCATCGTCTCGGCTACGGCCAGCGGCAAGACATTCATCGGCGAGATGGCCGGGCTGAAGAATTACCTGGAAGGGCGGGGCCAGGCACTCTTTCTCGTGCCGCTGGTTGCGCTTGCGGTCCAGAAGTACCAGCGGTTTTCAGGGAGCTATGGAGGGATTGTCGATGTTGGCATACTCATCGGGAAGAGCCGGATCAACATCCCCGAGAACCGGCCCTTAGGGGACAGGAACGTCCGATCGCCTCTCGTGGTCGGGACATACGAGGGCGTGGACCACATGATCCGAAGCGGAAAAAAGTTCTCCAACGTTGGAACGGTGATAATCGACGAGGTGCAGATGCTCGAGGACGAGGAACGCGGGCACCGGCTCGACGGGCTTGTCGCACGGTTGAAATACCTGGCACCAAAGGCCCAGTTCCTCTACCTGAGCGCTACCATCGGTGTTCCAAACCTTCTCGCAAAGAAGCTTGGTGCCGTGCTGGTCCGGTATGACGAACGGCCCGTGGCACTGGAACGCTACCTCATGTTCCTCGAGCGCAAGCAGAAGATCCCGACGATAAAGAGGCTCTGCGAGGAGGAGTACGGCCCTGTCTCAAGCAAGGGGTTTCATGGACAGACAATCGTCTTTACGAATTCCCGTGCAAGGTGCCACGTGATCGCGGACGCCCTTGGGCGTGGATACGCGGCATACCATGCCGGCCTCACGTCACAGGAGCGGCGCGATGTGGAGAACCGGTTTTTAAAGGGAAAATTAAAAGCAGTCATCACCACCGCGGCTCTCGGGGCAGGAGTCGACTTCCCTGCCTCCCAGGTGATCTTTGATTCACTGGCAATGGGAATCTCGTGGCTCTCTGTCCAGGAATTCAACCAGATGGCCGGGCGTGCGGGAAGGCCCGACTATCATGACCTTGGGAAAGTGGTTGCGCTTGCCGAACCGGGCGGAACATATACGCGCAGTTCATCTGCCACAGAGGAGGAGGTGGCACTGCGGCTGCTGAAAGGTGAGATGGAGGAGGTTGCCCCCGAGCATGACATCGAGCAGAGTTCAGAGGAGTATGTTGCAAACGCCGTCGTCTGCGGGGGCGACAAACAGGCGCTTGAAAAGATCTGCAATACGATGGTCGGGACCATGGAGCCGGTCCTCCCCCTACTCACCTCACACGGACTGGTCAGGGAAACGGGCACAACAATCGAGCTGACTCCGGTCTCCAGGGTCATGGCAGAGCACTTCATCGGGATACAGCGGCTGCTCCTGATCCTTGACCTGATAGGGACACTGACAGATCCTGTTGAAATTGTTGCAGAACTCGAATGCGGGGAGCGTGTCCGCGATCTGGCCCCCCCTCCCAAAAAGAGGCGGAAAAAGTAGAAGGATTATCTCTTCAGTCCTTCCTCGAGGAGCATTCGAATCCGGACGAGTTCGCTGTGGATCTCCCTGATCGATGCAACCTCGCTTCCGCTGCCTCCATATGTCTCAACTGCAAGCGGGGATTGCGAATGGACATGTCCCATGATGGTATCCCTGATCTCTTCAGGGTTGACGATCCCTGCCAGCACAAGTTCCGCCGGTGCCTGGGCCGAGTAACCGGCAGTCTGTACGCGAAGGGACGACAGCCCGAAGATCCGTGCGAGTGGTCCCTGGATGATATCGACATTTGTTATGCGGTTGTAGGGAACAATACCTGTCTGCCTGAACCACACACCCCGCTTCCAGCAGATCTCCTTCTCCTGCAGGGTGTAGAGGATAGTCTCGTAGTACCTCGGAATCCACCAGACCGCCAGGAGAACCAGTGCAAGCAGCGGCATACCGACAAGAAGTGAGACTACGGGCGGCGAAAAGAGTGCCAGGGGGATAAACCAGGGCAGTATTGCCAGCCAGACAACGAGGATGAGGTAGAGGTTATAGAGTGTTCGAAGCCGCGGGGATGGGACAAGCCCATCACCGGATTCCCGAAAATCCTGGTCCATGCTCAGTGCTGTGACGGCCTGGATACAAAAGTGTTTCCAAAGGAAGTATTTCAGTTCTCCTCCTCTATGATGCAGACAAACCTGTCGTAGATCGGGTCACGGGTATTCTCCTGCACCTCAACCACCCTGTGGCGGGACTCCCCCCACCTGGCCACCTGCTCGGCCTCTCTCTCTGTTCCGACGGTTATCAGCGACCATTCGGTCAGGGATATCAGTTCAGATGTGATCATCTCCCATGTCTCCCTGTTGAACTCGTTGAATTCCCCGAACATCAGGCCGAGGCCCCCCTCGGTCTGCCCGATAAACCTGCTTGCCATGGAACCGTCGATACGCATCGTCTCTTCCGGACGGAGCCTGCCCGTGTGGAATCCGAGGGAGAGCAACGGTGCGTCTATGTCAAACGAGATCGGTTTTAGCCCCCGGTTCCGGAGGGCCATCGATCCGACTCCGGACCCGCAGCAGCAGTCAAGACATTCTGCGCCGCTCCGGTCTCCCCAAATCTCTTCGAGGAGTGAATCAATCATCCCCACCCGTTCAGGGTTAACATCTTCAAGCGCCGGAACCACTTCCTGCCTGATGATCAGGCTGTAGTATTCACGTACCGACCGTTCCCATATATCGCGGTCTTCCTGGTAGATATCACCCCCGAGGCTCTCGAAATACTCGATAAGCGATGCAGTCGGGTGCCGGAGATGAAATGAACCGGCGAACCACCCTTTGGACGTCAGGACCGCGAGGGCGAGGGGGTCGGATTCTTCATCTATGAGCAGTCTGCCCTGGTCTGCCTCGAGCGTGGTCAGCAGGTACGTGAACTGCTCGTCGATCAGGTCGGAATAGGACGGCTCAATAAAGGAGATCGTATCCACCTCGAAGATGCCTGCGGGAGTATATTCAGGAAGCATTTTTCCATTCACCCCTCAGGCCCCGTATTTTCGTGAATGGTTCACCAGGTCGAGCAGGATGGGCATGAGGGACTCACCGCGTATCCTGTGGAGTCCGCCGCCCGCACATGCAATCTCGTCGTACCGATCCACGCCATCCACCCGCACTCCTTCGCCATGGATGAGAAGCGGAACCGGGTCACCACTGTGGTCCTTCACGCTGCACGGGGTACTGTGATCAGCACAGAATGCGAGCAGGCAATTCTCCAGGTCTTTTAGGGGGGCGAGGGCCTTGTCGATCACCTCGATAAAGTCCTTCTTCTTCTGGGCGTTGCCGTCATGCCCCGCCTCGTCGGCACCCTTGATGTTGAGAAGGACAAAGTCCGCGATCTCCAGTTCCGATATGGTGGCCCTGATCTTTGCATCAAGGTTCGTATTCGCAGATCCCGTGGCACCCTGCACATCGACCCTGGTGAGTCCTACAACGGTCCCGATTCCGGTAATAAGGGTTGCTGCAGCGATTACCGACCCTTTCATCCCATATTTTTCGTTGAATGGCTCGTAATGCCCCATCTGGCCCGCACCACGTATGAGGACCATATTTGCCGGCAGTTCTCCTCTCTTCTCTCTCTCCTGGTTGAGCGGCTGTTCGCGGAGGATCTCTCCGGCCTGTTGCGTGAATTCATTCAACACATCAGCAGTCTTTCGATCTTCGGGCTTTGATGTGAGCGCCTCGAATCTGTGTGGAAAGGCCCCCTCCTTCTTCGGATCGTTCGAGCTGACCCCTGCTCCGAGTCCCTCCCCCCTGAAGGCAAGAGCTGCACGGTGGCCGGCTCCTGACCTGAGTAAGAACTCTACACCAAAGGACGTGAGATCGACTTCTTCCTGGATAGCCCTGGAAAGAGCACCCGTGTCGGAGATGCGACCGGCACGCCGGTCGATTACGATGCCTTCACCATCGATAGTTGCATAGTTTGCACGAAAGCCGATCATCCCCTTCTCCATGTGGATCCCGCACCCTTCGGCCTCGAGCGGTCCACGGCCGGTATAGTATCTCTCAGGGGGATACCCGAGCAGGCTCAGATGGGCGGTATCGGAACCGGGCCGTATTCCCGGGGCTATCGTGTCCATTATCCCGCAGATCCCCTCACGTGCCAGGGTATCGAGGTTCGGTGTGTGTGCGGCCTGTAACGGTGTCCGGTTACCGAGTTCGGGGCAGGGCCGGTCGGAAACCCCGTCGAGCACACACAAAAGGATCTTCTCGGCAGTCATCAAGGAGAGTTTTGGTTTCGGTTTGTCTTATGACTATCCTTGAACCCGGATTCACCGGGGATGCGATGCCCTACCACTCATCGCTGGCTCTGCCAGGAAGGATTCCGGCAGGCTAAAAAAGATTGCATCTGCTATGTGATACAAAAAGAAAAAGTCTTCCCGTTTTCCGGGGGGGAAAACAGGAGCGGCAGACGCCTCTCCCTGGCAGGAGGGCGGATCAGTGCCTTCTCCTCACGCGGTCTTTACCGTACCGACCTTTGACTTGATGATCTCCACCCGTCTGACGGGGAAGATCTCCTTGACAGTCTTGAAGACTTCCTTGGAGATCTCACCGGTCACGATGCCGTTGATGAGACCATTGAAATCACCCTCTGTTCCAAGGGAGCGGACCTTTTCCAGTATGGCTCCCCGGATTGCATGGGCCTGTGAGAGGTTTGCCCTGGTGAGGGTATAGCAGGTCACCGTGAGACTCACCTTTTTGCCGTCTTTTGTCGTGACCGGGATAGTGCAGTCGATACGGGACGTGCGGCGCTTCACCATGGACCTGAGGTAGTCACGGGTCAGTTCATGCCCCAGGAACTCCGTGTATGCCGAGTCGCCGGCAACGCTTGCGATCCTGAATCTCATCTTCACGTTCTGCCTTGAATAATCGTTCGTGATCTCGCCAAGCGTGGTCTGCATTACCCTGCCGACCACGTTTTCTGCGTCATTTGCGATGGTGTCGCCGATATAAACTTTCCCCAGGTTATCAGGGGTATATACCTTGTACCAGCTCTTTGTCTTCCATCCTTCAACTCTTCTTCCAACCTGTTTTTTTCTTGCCATTCTATCACCATTCAAAGGAATTTAAATAATTCATTGAGTTCTCCGACAATTTCTGCCACTCCAGAAGGCCAGTTTTCGATATCCAGCCCTTTCTGCGCGAGAAATGCGGCCGTCCAGCGTTCGAGCCCTATACCTGAACACCCGGACCAGCAATCGGCGCCGCTCTGTATCTTTACTGAAAACCCTTTTGGATACTTGTCGCCATTGATGCTCACGTTCTGGAATTCCAGCCAGTTGCTGCTGTACGGGAGGAAGGCCTCGTAGTCCATTGTGCCTATCCTCGCCTCACATCCGCTCTCCTGGCCGGGCTCATCAGTCTCGATCATCCCTTCCTGCGCCATGAACCAGGGGGTGACCCGTGCACATCGCCACTCGAGCTCGAGGATATCCTCGAAGACGTGGCGGTAGGCCTCGTGGAGATCATCGGCGATCTGTACTGTCTGTTCTGCGGTTCCGAGCCACAGGACCTCGATCCTGTGGAATTCATCGACGCGTTCGATACCGTGAATGCCTCCGCTCTCGTAGCGGTGCGATGTTCCGCTCCGGTCAAAGATCCGTGCCGGGAGACAGTCGTTTGCCAGTGTCTCGCCCTGCAGGAATGGCCAGAAGGGTGGGCACTGGGCATAGCAGAGCCCGCCGATAGGACCGTCGATCCTCTTTTTTATCTCCTCGACCCAGACCTCGCCGGTGACCTTGAAGTAGTCGCCTATGTCTTCCCAGAAGGAGGGATCGCGTGTCTTTGGCGTGCAGACATAGTAGATCTCGGGGTAGACCCCTTTTGCGTGTCCTGACCGCTTCCAGACATCCCACGGGACGAGCTTGGGAAAGATCATCTCCGAGAACCCCATGGGCCCGATGATCTCGTCCAGGACGATCTTTTCGAACGCCCGGAAGAGCTGGACCGACTGCGGGCCGTGAATCCACTGTCCCCTCGCAGATGAATGCTTGATCCAGCCCCGTTTCACCATCTCGGCGGTGGGGTCCGTCTCCGAGTACCGGGATTTTTTCCCGCTCTCGAAGACGAGATCCCAGTGTTCGCCCTTCCCACCGTAGGTTGCGGCCTGGACTTTCTCCTCGATGAGGCGGACCAGGCGGTCGGGAATCTTGTTCTCCAGGTCCGATTCGCATACATCAAGGACAAGCGTGAGTGTCCCGTCCTCGAGGGAGGACTCCCTGATAAACGGCAGCCTGGGTATATGGAACCCCTCGGGAAAGTCCCCCGAGACGGTAATCCGGTACCCGTTGACATCGATTCCCCGCAGTCCGAGCCTGTGCTTTCCCATGACAGGTGCCACCTGTTTCCTGAACCGGAAGAGGGCATCATGGACCCTGGTATACGGCCCGCTGACGAAGCTGAGATCAACGGAGGTCTTCCCGAACCGCGGTATGCCGGTAATCTGGCCGATCTCTGCCGGGTCGGTTATTCCCTTCGGGACTCCCTTCCAGAAATGGACCTGGTTCGAGTCCTCTATCAGTTTCTTTAAGGCAGCCTGTGCCTCTGTGGTTATCTCCCCGCTGAACTGGAGAGTTGCATTCATCTCAAAGTGAGACCGCATAGCTCCTCCGCTACTGCAAGATTCATCAGGTAATCGTCGACCGATGCGATGACGGACCTTGCCTGGCTCCCGACAACCGTTGTCACCACCATGCCGTCCATCTCACTGGTCCGCATGCTGGAGAGGTTGTCCGGTCTGACCGCACCGGCTACGCATTCCGGGTACCTGTGCCGTGTCCGTATGGTCCCTTCAATTCTTTTCATGCAGCAAGCACCTCTGCAAGATGTGTCCTGAACTGGTCCAGTCTCGATGAGCTGATCGTGGCTCCGGCCCTTCGCCTGTGTCCGCCGCCGAACCCTCCGCTCTGCACCGCAGCTTCCCTGACTGCGTCGCCAAGGTCGATGGAGAGGTCGTGTGGTGACCGTGCAGAGATATAGCAGAGCTCCTTTGCCTTTGTGGCGACAAGGATCGGGGTCTCGATGAGGCTGTCCCGCGAGATGGCATCGGCGACATCACTCGCAACCGATACCTCGTCGACCTGGAAAAAGCCGTCTTCACCCCCCTTCTGCAGGGCTGCCCTGATCGCGTGCACGACCCGCATCCGGTGGTGGATGGCGGTCTCCCATGCTTCTGCAAGCCCGTCAGGGGAACGGAGACAGAGCGATGCGGCAAGGCCGCCACGTCCGCACTTCCCGCAGGCGTCAACGACGGCGGTGAATGCATGGGCGTCGGGGATGATCTCCCGTTCGAGAGAGAACCGGTCCCCGTAAAGGCTTGTTAATGTCTCCACCGGCGAATACGGGCTTATCCGCATCACGATCAGCGACAGCAGCACGTCGGGTTCGGGTTCGTCTTCCCCGGACGCCGCGTCAATCAGGTCTGCAGCAGCCATCTCATCGCCGCTTATCTGGTGCAGGTAGGGATTGATGGCCGAGAGGAGAGATTCATGCATGTCTCTCCCGGGAAGCCTGTACCCCCTCTCCGGGGTGATGACGGACTGGGCGACCGCCTCATTGAAGATCTCAAGGTTCTTGCCCTCCAGGTCCTGCCCATCTCCAAGAATGCCGAGCATCGCAAGTCCGGCAAGATCGCGGTTGTCCCCAAGTTTTCTCGCCACGAGATATGCTGTTCCGGCAGCGGACAGTTCCCTGTCACCATCTACCCCAAAAAGCCTGGGATTGACATGGAGGCCGCCCCTGAAGCGTGGGAGGTGGTGATCTACCACCATCACCTCTTCCGGGAGTTCTTCGATGCCTGAGCCGAAATCACAAAGCAGCACGCCGGCGCCAGGGGTAAAGTCTCCCGCATTGATCCGTGCCTTGATCCGAAGCCGGAATCTCATCTTCCTGCGAAGCATCGCAATGCAGAGGATCGAGGCAGCGGCTATGCCGTCGGCGTCGTGGTGTGCATAGACTTCCACGAATTCCTGCCTTGCCAGGTGGTCTGCGAGCTGTGATGCGGCTTCATCGAGTGACATATCTCATCTGGACAGGAGAATCTCGGCAGTCTCCGGCTTGTAACTCCAGCCTTTGGGTAACCTGCCGCAGCCCACGTAATAGCGGACCAGGCGGCGGACCTTCGACTCGGTCAGCTGCAGCTGGCGCTTGTTATGCAGGTCGTTCTTGTTCTCGGAGAGGTGCTTTCTCAAACCGAGCGCTTTCTCAATAAGGTTCCGGAGATCTTCGGGGATCTCGGATTCCATTCCTTTCTCCCTGATGATCTGGCCGATCCGCTTTCCGGTGATCAGCTTCACATCAGGCACACCGTACTTGTCCCGGAGTATGAGTCCGATCCGGCTGCTGGAGACCCCTTCCTTCTTGAGATCAACGATGATCTTCTCGATTGCCTCTACATCTGTATTGGCCCATTCAGGGGATTCTTTCCTGTATGGCCGGACGGATCCTGAATCACCCCGTCGGCGTGCGTGCATTCTTGCCATTGTTAACCTCCCAAATATTCATGCAAATCCGAAAAGAGTCAAAAAATGGCCGACTCTCTGTAATCCCAAAGCCCAATTTCTCGGGGGGCCGTGCCGGGAGCGGCACGTCGGACTTACATATGCCAGCACTTTCATAAAATGAAAGAGTGCTACCTACTAAATCAGCAGATTGTATTATAATGCTATCGTACCTGCCAGGAGAATGGAAACCGCTTGTTCAGTTCCCGTACCTGTTGATCAGCCTGATGAGGTCGGCCAGCCCCACCATCTCGATCTGGAGGACACCGTTTTGGGTCATACCCATGCTTGTCTCGGCATCGGCGGTGAGCATCTCGGGCCCCCGCATCACCGTCCTCTCCACGCCGTCCCGCGAGAGGATCCGTCCGGCCTCCCTGTCATGGACAAAAGCCCTCCCGGGTATGATGACCAGGTCTTCAAGGTCTGAGCAATCGACCTCTTCCAGGTCCCTCTCCGTGATCAGGCAGGCGATCTCCTTTCGCACCGCGACAAC
>LKUF01000501.1 GCA_001412335.1 Methanolinea sp. SDB | reverse complement strand
TTTTTCCATCCTGCTGGCAAGCATCACTGAATGGAGGGTTTCTTTGCCTATCCAAAACTGCTCCAGATAGCCAGGCCGAATTCGAGAGCGATCAGAATGATGATGATCCATTCGAGGAAATACGAGTGCTGGATGCGGACCTCGTCAGAGAGCATTGAATAGTTCTCCTGGATGACCTCGATCTTCCGGTCGACGCTCTCGCTCCAGAGGTTGCTCCGCAGAACCCTGAGTGCCGTCGCATAGACCCGGGCATAATAGATATCCTCGGTCACTTTTATCAGGTTGTTCACCCTCTCGGTGATCTCCGATATCTCGGCATACATCTCCATCTGCGTGGCCATTATCCCGTGGTACTGCCTCATCTTTCGAAACCTCCAGAGACGATCCGCCTGTTCGATGTCATCATACATCTTCTCCATCTGGCGGCTCATCTCCCGGTCATAGTAGCGGAGTTCAAGGACCTGGACGTTGGCAAACTCTACAAGATCGATCAAATCGACCGGATATTCCGGGTTGCAGAAGAGCGCCGCGTCCCAGGAGAGCATGGCCAGGTCATGCGGGGTGTAACTGAGGGTGTTCCTGGTGATCTCCTCCCGCATCTGTGCTGAAATTTCCGTCCGCTCTCCAATCAGGAGAATCGCGGGATCTATTGCATCATCCAGCCGATCTGTGACATATATGGTATAATCCTCGAAAAATTCCCGGTCGATCCGGTGCATCCTGACATGGGGGGCCAGGGTCTCTTCCAGTTTCCGGATATATGAATCGAATGCCCCGGCAAGTCCTTCCTGCCCAACAAACGAGAGAGCGGCCTGCATCAGTTGCCCGGGAGCACCCCCGGGGTCTTCGTATACAAAACAGAGGCTGATTGCCCCGATGACATAGATACGGGCAATTCCCGAAAATTCAATCTCCGCTCCATCGATATCCATCCTGGCGGGATCCAGCTTCAGGATGAGCGGGGGATCTTCGATCATGATGGACTTGGGCTTCACCCGCAAAAATCTTGTGCGGGCTGTGGGATGCGTTATTGCGAGATCCCGTTCAAGCAGATCGAGGTCGATCTCTCTCCCTATGTCATATATCCGATAATTACGAATGGCAATCATGATGAATCACCCGGACAGGGCGAAAATCCGCTCTTGTCTTCATTATGAACAGACGGGGGATGGATTATTAATCCTTCGCCAGAGATACGGAGAATCTCCTGCCGAATGCACATTTCATAATCACTAAATATACCATGTCAGTCATTTCACATCATGGAAAGATGGTACATGTCGGTGATAGCTCTCCTTCTCATTGGAGTTGTTATTATTGCCGGATGCACAACGACCCTTCCCGCAAAAGAGGCAGGACTGGAGGAGAAAGATACGACATCAGTCTATATCGTGGGAATCGATGGAGACTATGCCCCATACAGTTATATCGACAGGGACGGAAACCCTGCCGGGTTCGACGTCGAATCGATCGAATGGATCGCCGATGAGATGGGATTCCAGGTAAAAATCCAGCCGGTTGAATGGAACAGGATCATTCCCGCACTCCTGGAAAAAGAGATTGATATGATCTACTCAGGGATGTCGATCACCGATGAGAGAAGAGAATTGGTAGGCTTTTCAAAGCCATACTGGACGGCAAACCAGTCCATTGCAGTCAGGAATGAATCCGGAATTGACATTGATGACATCATGGAGGGGAAGGCAGTCATCGGGACGGAGCGCGGTTCGACAGCAGCCGCCTGGACAGAAGATACCCTGGTGTATTCCGGGAAGATGCCGGCCGAAAACCTGGCACTCTATGGTAATATTTCCCTTGCTATCAATGCCCTCGAAGAAGAACACGTGGATGCAGTCATCTTTGATCTTCCCGTCCTAAAGGAGGCTATCCTGGAAAGACCGCTGATGATTGTCGGGGAACTCAAAACCGGTGAACGCTACGGCATCGCGGTGCGCAAAGGTGACACAGAGCTCTTAGAAACCTTAAATGAAGGCCTTGACAGGCTCATGGACTCTCCCGAATGGCAGGAACTCATCGAAAAATACAAGCTTGCCTGACGATGGAGATCCCGGTGTCCTGGAGACGGCAGCACCCCCGGGTTTTATCCGAAAATTACACGGAGACCCGGGTTTTTCAGGAAAGTGCCTGGAGTGCCTCTTTCACTGTCTCCACGTGCCCGGGAACCCTGACCTTCCTCCAGACCGCACGGATGACCCCCTCCGGATCGATAAGGAATGTGCTCCTCTCCACGCCCATGAACTCCCGCCCGTACATGCGCTTCTGCTTCCACACGCCGTATTTTTCCATGACAGCATGTTCTTCATCGGAGAGAAGGCACACCCGCAGTTCCTTCGACTCAATGAACTTTTTATGGCTGGCGGGAGAATCGGGGCTCACGCCGACTATTCGAGCACCCATGGCGGCGAAATCGTCGAGTTCGCCGGAAAAGGACCGGGCTTCCAGCGTGCAGCCCGACGTGTTGTCTCTTGGATAGAAATACAGGACAAGCCATTTTTCAGAGTACTCTTCGAGGCACACCTCTCTCCCATCCGCACCAGGAAGGCAAAACCCGGGTGCCGGTTCTCCAACCATCTGATCTTCCCGCTCTTTCATATGATTGGAGATATAGTGTTCAACCACATAGTATGTGCAGACCGGATACCCCCCTTATCCCCTATTATCCGGTTGGAAAATTTCCGTCAGCCATACCGGAGAAGATACTCCGCTGAAGATGAACGGGATGGGGGTAGACCAGATACGGAAACGTTGCAGAGAAATGATTCAATTTTTATTGCTGCATAACAAGGAGATGGTATGAAAGCCGAATCCATCGGAATCATGATTGCCGTCATCATCCTGGCGGTTGCCATCGCCGGGTGCACGACACAGCCCCCGGCAGAACAACCAACGCCCACACCGACGCAGGTCTATACACCTGAATCAACGACGGTCGTGACCGCGACCACACCCGCCCCGGTTCCCCTTGTCGGCACCA
>LKUF01000500.1 GCA_001412335.1 Methanolinea sp. SDB | reverse complement strand
GTACCCGGCACCCGGGCCGTGATCCTCCCGAACCCGAAAAACTCCGATTTCGTCCGCCTCCGCATCAACTGCACCTGGAACCTCCCCAAAGAAGACTTTCTGCATTTTATATCTACCCGGCATGCCGGCATGGGACGAAAAGGCCGGCGCCAGGATCCGGGTGCGTCGCCAAGCATGACACGACAGGAGCCATATGCAGGCGCCATCGTGGAGATGGTTGGCGGGTGGAGCAGCCCGGAGATTGTCATGGCACGGCAGGAGATGGGGAAAGGGTGAAAGATGCGCAAGCGGGATCGATGATAGTATTGTCCCTGCATATGCGGGACTGTGAAAACGCGGGGTTCCCACGGCAGAGGAGTATCCAAAAAACCCGGTTAACTTGCGCATCTATTCCGGCGTATACTCGTCTTGAAACTCCGCTTCTCTCATGAGAGGGCATCATCGATGCCGGCGCTCCTCACCATTTCGCCGGGAGCGAAGTGAGATCCGGGAAAACTCACCGCTTGTGACATGGCGACAGGTTTATCGCGGACAGGAGTCCCTTATTGGTCCGGCCGCCATTTTCTGCCTTTTTTTATCGCAATTCCTGTCATCGCGACTTTTCATCGCCAGAACTATGCCTGGTCACCGCGATATATTGCCCATATGGAGGTGCTCGTGATCGGCACCGAGTCGCTCGGTGTCAGGGGTCTCTCCTGCATGGTGTATGCAGGGAGCAGACGATACCTGATCGACCCTGGTGTAGCGCTGGGATACGTCCGGTCAGGGCTCCTCCCCCATCCATGCCAGGTCGCCGTCGGCGATGCGGTTCGGGACCGGATAATCCAGGCCTTTTCCGAGGCGACCGATATCGTTGTCAGCCACTACCACGGCGACCACGTCCCGCTCGCAGATGCTAACCCATACCAGCTCCCCCTTGCCAGGGTCCCGGTGCGAAAGGAGGTCCCGGTCTGGGCAAAAGGGCCGTCCGGCCTCTCGTCACTCTCGCTTGGGCGCAGGCAGGATCTCCTTGGGAGGGGAGGGTGGAACATGGTCCCGGCCGAAGGGGAGAGCCGGCACAATCTCTCATTCTCACGATCGGTCCCCCATGGATCAACGCTTTCCCGGATCGGCGATGTGATGATGACCTGCATTCGCGACGGGGACGAATCTTTCGTTCACGCTTCAGATATCCAGATGCTCAATCGCGAATCTGTTGAGCAGATCCTGGAATGGAAGCCTGACCTGGTGATCGCTTCCGGCCCGCCGCTCTACCTGGACAGGATAGCAGGCGAAGACCGGAGAGCGGCATGGAAAAACGCTCTCGACATCGCTGGAAGAGTCGGGGTGCTCATCCTGGACCACCATCTTCTCAGGTCCCGGGAGGGTTTCAGGTGGCTTGAGCGCCTGTCGGCCGAAGCAGGCGGCAATGTCGTCTCTGGTTCGGAGTTCATGGGAAGAGCACCCTGCATGATGGAGGCGGAGCGGGAGGATCTGTATGAGAGGATCCCTGTTCCGCCGGGATGGCACGAGGCCTATGCACGCGGTGATGCAGGATTTCATGAATTCGTGGATGCCGATACGGCCATGATGGTGAAGCGTGCCAGGAACCAGGAGCCGGTCGGTATCAGCTCGTATGTATAGGTATTCCGCCATGCCTGCCCGGAAATTCCCCTGTACAGGGAAAATGCCATGAATGCAAATGGCGGTTCTCTCCGACCTACGGCTCAACGCTCCCAATCTTCGACCAACACCACTCCCCGTTCATCATGCGTCCGGCGAAAATACTCCATCGGCCTGTCACCATACCGAATCCAGGATGATGGACACGGCGTACAGGAGCATTGCACCATGGAAGAGCGGCAACACCTTCATGCCCGAATCCGGATCAGATCTCCTGGAAAGGACTGCGAGGGCTGATACAAGGAGCAAAAGCCCGGCAGCGATTCCGGCACGGGCGATCCACCCGAGCACCGTCATGAACAGCAGGGCCATAACCACGTGGATGGCGAGGAAGCCGGATATCCAGGCGACGCTTCCTCTCATCCCTAACAGCGTTGTGACCGTCTCCATGCCCCGGGCACGATCGTTTTTCAGATCGATCATGTCGTTTACCGCGAGATGAGCCTCGGCAAACGGGTAGAAGAAGAGAAAATAGAGAAGCGCGGTCATGTCCGGGCTCCCGATACAGAGATACCCGGCGACAGGGAAGAGCGCGAAGTCGATGCGGCCTGCCAGCTGCGCCAGGGGGAGAGCCTGGTTTCTCTTTCTCACCTGGTAGAATACTTCCAGCCCGTAACTGACCGCCATGATGGCCAGGACGAAGACCGAGTTCGGGAACGGAAGTGATACGATCAGCAGGGCTGCCGATGCAGACAGTATGCAGAAGAGGGCAAGCGCATCCCGGGGAGGGATCAGGCCGGCGGGAAGCGGGCGTGTCCCAAAGATGCGCCAGTAGCGTGTCAGCCGGTCGGCCTCGATATCCCTCCGGTCATACTCGCAGTCGACATAGTCGTTTAAGACAAAGCCTGCTTCGAACCCGAAAAACCCGATCAGGGCGGCACGGACGAGATCCAGTGTCGTGTACGTGCCATACACGGTCGCAGCAAGGAGAAAACCCGAGCAGAACAGGACCGGCCAGGCAAAGAAGAAGTGCAGTCTGAGCAGATCGGCATATGCCCTGGTACGGGTATTCATCAATTGTTTATTTTCACCCTCATCGGTATTGAACCGATGAGATAGCAGGCTATACTTTTAATCCCTGCTGACAATCCCCTATCTGAGGTGGGATCTCGATTCATGATGGAGAGTGAAGTCTCGGTTCTTGTCGGTGGGCCCGCGGGTGCCGGTATCAGCAGCGCAGGCCAGGTTGTTGCCCAGCTCCTGGGAAGGCTCGGGTACAGGGTACACATGTATCTCGATTACCCGTCCAGGATCAAGGGAGGGCATAACTTCGCTGTTATCAGGGGCTCCGGCGGGCAGCCGGGCGCGATAAGGGAGAAGATGGATTTTCTCCTGGCCCTAAACCAGGAAACAGTCGGATTGCACAGACACAATCTCGCAGCGGACGGGGTGATTGTCTATGATGCAGGGGAGGTGAAAAATACCAGCGGGATCGCGGTAGCTATACGAGAGATACTTGCCGAGGAAGATGCTCCTGCAGTTATGGGGAATTCCGCCATACTTGGCGCATTTGCCCGTGCAGCCGGCATAGGGTGGAATTTATTCGAAGATGTCCTCAGGCTGTCGATACCAAAGGCGGTTGCCCTGAATCTTGCAGTCGCACGCCGCGCATACGATGCAGCAGAGGAGCATGAGAGAGTTCCCGTCCTGGACCGGCCGGTCTTTCCGGTCTTTTCCGGAAACGAGGCTATCGGCATAGGATTGATCGAGGGCGAACTTGCGAATTATTTCAGCTATCCCATGTCCCCGACATCGAATATCATGCATTTCCTGGCAGGACTGCAGGAAGAAGCAAAAATAAGGGTTTTCCAGCCCGAGAGCGAGATTGCCGTCGTCCTTATGGCACTCGGGTGTGCCTATTCCGGGACGAGGGCGGCAGTCGGGACCTCCGGCGGCGGGTACTGCTTAATGACTGAAGCAATCAGCCTCGCTGGAGTGGCCGAGCTCCCTCTCATGATCGTGCTCGGGCAACGCACGGGCCCAAGCACTGGTCTGGCCACCTATACCGCCCAGGGAGATCTATACTTCGCCCTGAACGGGGGCCATGGCGAGTTTCCCCGCCTAGTGGCCGCACCGGGAGATGCCGAGGAGGCGCGGGCCTGGGCGGTGGCAGGTATGGATCTATCATGGAAGTTCCAGGTTCCGGCAATCCTTCTGGCCGACAAGGTCGTCTGCGAGGGCATGTTTTCGCTTGACCCGGACAAGATCCTGAAAAGGAGGCAGGAGACGCCTTCCGCAGAGAGCAATAGCCCCTATCACAGGTATGCCCTGACAGGGTCAGGGATTTCGCCGCTTCGTTTCCCACCGGTGAAGGGCGAGGTGATTCGGGTAAACAGTCATGTCCATGATACCGACGGCATCACAACCGAGGATCCGGAACTAACCAGGGCCATGGCCGAGAAGCGGTGGAAGAAGGAGAGGATCCTTGAAGGGGAGATCGAGGAGATGGATCCCGTCAACATCCTCGGAGCCCGGGAAAGCAGTACCGCACTCCTCTGCTGGGGCTCTTCAAAATGGGCCTGCCATGAGGCGGGAGAAAAAAACGGCCTCCGGGTCGTCCAGCCGGTTGTGCTCAGTCCGTTCCCGGAGAAGGGGTTTGCCAGGGCCATGGACGGCATTGACCGGATCATCACGGTTGAGACAAATGAGACCGGTCAGCTCTCAAGATTTATCAGGGAGTTTGGGTACCATCCCGACGATACAATACTGAAATATGATGGCCGGCCGTTTACCGTCGAAGAGCTGGACACCAGGGTGAAGGAGGCTGTATCATGAGAGGAGAATTTCGGAGGATTTCGGAAGCGGAGGCGGCAACGTGAAGGGCGAGGATCTCTACAGCCACGCCCAGGTCACATGGTGCCCGGGGTGCGGGAACTTCGGTGTCAGGTATGCACTGCGTGAAGCCCTCCTGGAACTGGACAGGGATGGAATACCAGTCGAGAATGTCGTAATCGTGACAGGTATCGGACAGCACGGCAAGATGTTTGATTTCATGAACATAAACGGCTTCTATGGACTGCACGGAAGGACTATCCCCATAGCCGCCGGAATTCATATCGCCAATCCTGATCTGCGGGTGATCTGCATAGCCGGCGACGGCGACTGTTATGCGGAAGGGCTGGAGCACCTGGTCTTTGGGGCAAAGAGAAACCTGGATATCACCGTGCTCGTGCATGACAACCGCGTATACGGCCTCACAACCGGTCAGTACACTCCCACCTCGCCGTTCCGTTTCAGGGGAAGATCGACGCCCGATGGTTCGCGGGAACACCCGTTCAACCCGCTCGAGCTCGTGCTTACCTCGGGAGCGACATTTATCGGCAGGGGGTATTCACGTCGGCAGGAGCAGCTAAAGGATCTTATACGGGAAGCTGTTCTTCACCGGGGGTTCTCCTTTATCGATATCCTGCAGATCTGCGTCACTTACAACGACATGACAGAATACTACAATTCGCATATATATGACTGGGACCAGGATGATCTCGGGGACTTCGAAGCCGCCTGCCGGAAGGCACGGGAGTGGGATTATGATACAGAAGCCCCGATCGGCCTCGGGTTGATGTACCGTTCAGGCAAGGAGACCTTTGAGGAACTCTGCCCTGTCCCGGAACAGCTAAAACCGGGAGAAAGAGCGGCGCTGGTCCGGAAGATCATGGATGAGCGACGGTAGAAGTATTGCCGAAAAATCCATGGGTGCCTGATATTTTACCGGAATCCCAGGTATTTCATCGCCCTGTCCCTCACCCTCTCCATCATCCGTATCCTCTCCTCTTCGAATCCCTTCTCTGCGAGGATGTTTATGGTGAAGGTGACCGAACTTCCGGTGCCGATGCCTCCCAGGACGAGAGGGGTTGTGCTCGCCGAGGGTGCGAAGTAGAGTTTCTCCAGGTGCAGGCCCCCGAACGATCCCGGGACGGCTGCCCTGCCCATATTGGTGGAGATAATATCAGGGAGAAGCGTGAGGGTCCTCCCGGCGAGGATATGGGCGATGTTGTCACGTGCGGCTGCGAATGCTGAAAGCTTTTCGTACCGCGGGTCGTCCTTTTTTACCTCCTTTGCGTAGAGCGTGTAGCTCATGAAGGCGTCCATGAGTGTCGGATCGAAGCGCTCTATCTCGGCTGCCGGGCCGAAGAACTCCCGGGAATCGATCTTTTGCCGCGTTTGATCGTGAAAATCCCGTGTATTCTCCCAAAACGATCTCTTTCTGTCATACCCGGCCTGGACCTGTATGCTCCCCACGAAGAGGCAGAAGACATCTCCGACCGGGTTGTCCAGGCGCTTCCTGAGATCGTAGGGAAGAACGACCGTGTACTTCCGTGAAGTGCCGGTCTCATCTTCCCTGTCAGCGTGTGTGCCTGCCGGGGTTGAATCATCACCTTCTCGCACACCTTCTCCCGCCTTTCCGGAATAATCCGGTAATTTCACCCCTGTACCTGGACCATCACCGTCTCGTGTCTCCCTGCCCCCTGTACCGGCCTCAACACTGCCCGCGTCTCCTGCAGGAATCCCGGGTCCCCCGTACATTCTCTCCACCAGTATATCCTGCCAGGCGGCGAGGAATGCCATGGTCACCGCTGATCCGATAGTCACGTCCTGTTTGCGGCAGGCGGCAAGGAGGGTCTCAGCGTCATCTCCCGCAAGCTCGAAGAGGACGATCCGGTAGGCATACTTCTCCCAGAAGGCGTGATGGATCGAGATGAGATCCTCGTGATCGAAGAACCAGGGATCCTTCCGCCACCTCTTGTTGATGATCCCCATGGAGTATCCCCTCGTGAACCGGTTCACGAAACTCTCCTTCGCCTTCGGGATACAGTCCGTGATCAGCGGCGGCACAATCTCTCCAAGATCTCCGCCGTTCCCGTATGCATGGGTGAGGACGTCATGTAAGAGGAGGACGAGGGCGGTGCCGTCGCTTATGGCGTGCTGGCAGAATATGACAAGGTCCGAAACGTCCCCTGATGTGAGGAGGACGAACCGTGACAGGGGGGCGACAGAAGGATCAAAGGGGACGGTATGCTCGTGCACGACCTCGTCGAACCACTGCGTATCCGACTCCCGGGGGCATACGCGGAGCGGGATTGCGGACGGGTCGCCCCGGGAAAAGAAGGCCTCTTCCGGAGAGCCCATCACCACCTTCGCGGCGAGGAGGGGGTGGATCCGGGCGGCGGCATCGATTCCCTTCCTGATATCCCCTGCTGTCACGGATCCGCGGAGACGGGCACAGACGGCGATGTTCGCTGACGGGACGTGGAGGAATTTCCTCTCGTTGTTCGCCATCCGGCGGATAATTTGAGTATGATTCTTCCCTCCGGTTTGGAATGATTTAGCGGTTGTCATAGATTATTCAGCCTGTTGTCGAATCGGGCAGCTTTTTTCATGAGCAGTGAACCAAATGATTTGGCTTATTATAATTTTCACCACTCCAAATACTTATCCTGCAGCCTTTTTTGCCGTTTCGCCACTGGATGTCCCATTCTTCTATCCATCTTTTTGGATTTTTTTCTTTCCCCACCGAACGAGCAGGAATATCACAGTTGAAACGAATGCGATCTCGATGAAGAGACCGAGATACGCCAGCAGGGTAAATACCGGATCAGCCCCGCCATTGGAAAGCTGGCTCGAAAATGCGTTGAGACACCAGCCGAAAAGAGGAACCCGATCTGAAAGCAGCGGTTCCGGACCCCCGGCCCAGATATCCGGATTGACGAGAAATGCCACGATAAAGTAGAGTGAAATAACCGCAGATGCGAGCATGACCTGTGCACGCCCCATTCCGCTGAATACTCCATCGAGCAGGAGTGCAGGGGTTACGAGAGCTGTTGCTGTTATGAGGACGATGAAGAGAAACATGGCGACGGTCAGGGCGACTGGAGCGGGGCCTCCCGGATCGCCGAAACCCGCAACAATCGCTGCCAATGTTGCCAGGAATACCCCGAATATGAACACCGCGGAGAAACGAATCACTCGTGATGATAGCCGGGACAGCCCCCGGTCAAAAAGGACGGCACATCCCCATGAGAAGAATGGCAACAGGAAAACGATGAAAAAACTCATTCTTCACCACCAGGCAATACCAGGTATTTTTTTCTGAATCGCGATAATTGCTTCGTATCGTTCTGATACTAAAGACAGGAAACCACAATTTTTCCCGGTCATGGATCCGATCAATGAGCCTGATACTCATTCGAGGGGCCAGACCCCCTGATTTCGATGGAGATCCGAACGGTGGTCGAAGAATGACTCCTCTCTTTGACCCAGGTCCGTTCTTCTCACACGTTACAGAGGGGACGTGGATCTCTCACGGTCTGGACCAGCATCCCTCTCAGATCGGTGATATACCAACACGACGACCTTTTCTTCTTCGAGGCTTTCACTCTCTCCCTGGCCGGTGAAAATAGTCGGAACACTCCTGCTAATCGGAGGTTTTGCACCGGATCTTTGTCCATTTCTTCCCCATGCTGCTAAAAGGACTGAAAACAAGCGCTTCCCAGCCTCGGGAGACTTTACAGTCCTCTCAATAGTTCACCGCACTCATCTATTGCGGTACAACTGCGATCGCCTTCACCCTCGATTCACTGGCAGACCCAGGGGGCTGGATACGATTCTTTAATGCAGTGGCCGGAATAATCATCGGCTGGCTCTTCCCCCATGCCCGGGTCGGGAGGGATAGGGAAAACTTCTGGACACGTTCACCC
>LKUF01000499.1 GCA_001412335.1 Methanolinea sp. SDB | reverse complement strand
GTTTTGATGAGAGAACCCGTCTTCATCTGGTTGAGGGGTTTGGGAATGGATATTCATTTTCTGGCATTTTCACCTTATATCCGGCCTTTTTTTACCAAAAAGTTTAAATTATTGCGTTCAGATTGTGTTATTATATAAAAAGTACGATGAATCTGCACTCCTCCAACCGGGTGCAGCAACGTGGCCACACATAGCGGAGGACAAGATGAAGATAGAGTATTCCCATATGATATTTCAGGAACATGTTCATCAGGCCGGTGATACGGAATGAAATCCGTCCCTGCGATCGGCCTGGTAACAATTTTCCTGGTCTCACTCATCCTTTTTCCATGCTTTACACCTGCATGTGCGGATTCGCCGCCGCCTTTTGCACGCGTGGAATTAAACCAGCCATATTCGACGAGAAATATGACCGTCTCAGTGATCGATTCCATCGATTTCATGGACTTTGACAACGCAAAGGTCGATATCTTTTCCACGACCGGTGATAATTCTGATATAAAAGAACTGCAATTTCCCGATTTCAGGGATATCAGGAGGATCTTTTCCAAAAATACGGCAATATGGGAGGGAAACAGCCTCACCATCCTGGGACCCCTTGACTCAACCGTGGACTGGAGTACCTATGATGAATATACAGTCTTTATCTCGCGTTACCTCCCCCGCATCCATATCGAAGTCCCGGACACAACGGCCAACATCGTTTTGTTCAAGGTCAATGCAAGCACCGGGATAACTGATATCCGTTCCCTCCTCTCCTCCGCCGAGATAGCATACCTTCTCAATGATCAGGATGGGGTTCTTGCCATCCAGCGGACTCCGACGACCACGATTTACGCAGTTTATGGAGTAATGTATTATGATCAGAACGATCTGTACTATACCTTTTCCCAAAATGAATTTGATATCTCGGATTATACACTAAACCAACCCCTGGCCGAGTTGGTATCTGAACACACTCCTCCCATCGCAGGTGAATATATTCTCTATGCCTTCCGCTATGATCCGGTTGACGATAATGTGACGACTTTCTCGTCTTGGCCCGTCATCATCATGGACGGGGACAACCCACTGGATTTCCCTTCTGCCTATGACAAGTCGTCCGGGCAGGATCCCGAACTCACCTTTGATGATGCCTCCGAGATCTGCAACATCAGTTACGTCCTGATCAAGACCGGCGAGACCTATGACATGCGAGTTGATGTCAACATGAGCGCACTCGAGGAGGAGGGTGCGGCCCATATCTCGTCGGTCCTCGTATCAAATCCGCTCGTCGCTCTCCTGAAGAACCAGGAGGAGTGCATCGGTTCCATCGGAAAAGTGGTCAGCTACTCGATTACTCGGGACGGAAGTCCGACTCCCCCTCCGCCGATACACCCCTGGCAGATCGCGATAACCCCCGGGTACGGGATCTCGGGCTATGCACGGGACTCGGGATCGGTGATGATCCCGCATGAAGACCTCTCGACGCTTGTTACCGGCACGTTCTATGTCTATGCGATGGGCCTTGATGCACACAACAACATAATCGCCCTCGACCAGCAGTACCTGAACGTAATCGAGACACCGATAGCCGCGTTCCATGCCACTCCCACGCATGGGCAGGCCCCGCTCGACGTGCAGTTCCATGACGACTCGCAGGGATCGCCAACCACATGGGACTGGGACTTTGGGGATGAAACACCGCATTCATATGAACCGAACCCGACCCACACCTACACGGCGCCTGGATCCTACACGGTTACTCTTACCGTCTCCAATTCCTTCGGGTCAGACGAAGAGATAAAAGAGGACTATATCGTGGCTACCGGGTCACCCGTACTGCCCCACAGCTTCTATGGCAATGTCACCCTTCATGGATCGCCTGCACCAGTCGATACAGTGATTGAAGCACAGGGAACAGGGGTAATCATCGATATTGAAGGCAACCCGATCCGAACCGAAGAGACAGGTGTTTATGGCGGGCCCGAACCATTCGATCCCAAGCTCATCGTACAGGGCGAGATCGAGGAGGGTACACCCCTCCGCTTCTACGTGGACGGTTTCCAGGCACTGTGCAGAGACGCGAACACCAGCAGCGGATGGCTCTGGACATACCCGTTCTCGCCAGGTGTTGTCACCAATCTTGACCTCACAGTCCCGGCAGAACCGCTCGAGGCTGACTTCACCGCAACACCGAGATCCGGGCATGCACCGCTCGAGGTGCAGTTCACCGATCTCTCGATCGGAAACCCGACCCAGTGGGACTGGGACTTTGGGGATGGTGGAACTTCAAGTGAAGAAGATCCCTCCCACACATACACGAGCCCCGGAACATACACGGTCAGCCTGACGGTTCGTGATGAGGCAAGCAACCAGGACACGAAAGTGAGGACCGGCTACATCACCGTCACGGTGCTCCCGTCGCCACCTGTCGCCCAGTTTGAGGCCGATGTCAGGCAGGGACAGGCACCGCTTACGGTCCAGTTCACCGACCTTTCAAGCGGGTCGCCCTATATGTGGACATGGAACTTCGGTGATGGCGATACCTCGATCGAGCAGAACCCGGTCCATACCTATGAAAGCCCGGGAACGTACACCGTCTACCTGAGCGTCCGGAACGCAGGCGGAACAGACACGGAGACAAAGATCAATTATATCACGGTCTCCGATGCTGCCCCGCATGCCGAGTTTACCGCAGACGTGACAAGCGGACAGGCGCCACTCACCGTCACATTCACCGATCTCTCGAGCGGGTCGCCATTCGAATGGACCTGGAACTTCGGTGACGGGTCCTCTTCAGGCCTGCAAAACCCGGTCCATATCTATGCACAGCCAGGCGGCTACACGGTCTCCCTGACTGCACGGAACTCGTTTGGGACCGACACGGAGACAAAGACCAGCTACATCACAGTCTTTGGGACCACAGTCGATGCCGAGTTTGCCGCGGACAAGACAAGCGGTCCGGCCCCGCTTACCGTCACGTTCACCGACCTCTCGACAGGAAACCCCGACTCCTGGGAATGGACATTCGGTGACGGTGGATCGTCAGTTCTCCAGAACCCGGTCCATATCTACGACAATCCCGGAACATACACGGTCAGCCTGGCAGTCGAAAACCCGTATGATTCCGGGTTCATCTCGAAGCCCGGATTCATCACGGTGACCGATGGGCCTGTTCCACCGGTCGCAGGCTTTACCGCTGACAGGACATCCGGATATACCCCGCTCACCGTCCAGTTCACCGATACCTCGGCCGGCAACCCAACTACCTGGTCCTGGCTGTTCGGTGACGGAACGTCCTCCGGCCAGCAGAACCCCATGCATACCTATGCAGACCCGGGTACGTACACAGTACGGCTGACTGTGACAAACGAGTTTGGCGGAGACACTCTCACGAGGCCGGGATACATCACTGCTACTGTGCCTTCAGAATACTTCTACATCAATGCCACGGCCGGACCGGGCGGAACAATCGCGCCTTCCGGCCTGATTGCGGTCCCGCCCGGAGAAGATCAGAGCTTTGCCATCACACCGTATTACAATTATATAATCCAGAACGTGATGGTCGATGGTGATGCCAAGGGTGCGATAAGTGAATACATCTTCCCTGATGTCAATACCAATCACACCATCTCCGCCATCTTCAGGCAGTACGGTGGCGGCGGCGGTGGCGGCGGCGGTGGTGGAGGCAGTAGCACCATCGTCCTCCCCACGACCACGACCACAACCACGATACCCACACAGACACCCGTTCCGACCGGGACAATACCCCTCGGCACGGACAACCGGACCACCCAGGCAGTGGCGGTCGTCTCCTCCGACGGAGCCGCATCAATCGGTCTGGCCCA
>LKUF01000498.1 GCA_001412335.1 Methanolinea sp. SDB | reverse complement strand
TTGCCTCATAATTAAATGTTACCGGAGTGAGGAAGAGTTTCGTTGACCGTTGGGTAACGAGGATAGCAGGATTTGAATATTTTTTTAAGTTTTTTTTCCATAGCGGTTTTGAGCAGGAAAGGGTTGAGCGAGCGGAACTGCAAATGGAGATTTTTTTTAGAAGCCTCCGGGACGTGTGGTGATTCAAGGATTCTCTGGTAAGGGGTTTTGGGGGCATCATGACGTTTGAGGGTTTTTGAACCGATTCGCTGTTTGGACAGGAGTTTGACCGAAGGGCAGAAGAAGTTGTGATACAGGCGCCACTCATTGGTGTAGAGTTCGTTGAGCAGGGCAACCGCCCTGGGGTTGTCGAGTCGATCGTAACCGATCCATTGTCGGACATGGGTCCAGTTTTTTTGTTCGATATGGGCGTTGTCGTCTTTGTGATATGCGCGGCTTCGAGTAAAACTGACGGGGCGTTTTCGGTTTTGGAAGTGTCGCAGGAGGTGGTAGTTGAGGAACTCAGAGCCGTTATCGCAGTCGAAGCCCAACAGAGGGAACGGCAGGGATTGTTCGATGTTACATATTTGCCGGAGCACATCGGTTTCGCCCCGTCCCCATACCGCGCGCTGTTCGGTCCAACCGGTGGCGATATCCACACAGTCAATGGTGTATGCGAACTGGCCGGCCATGCAGGTGCCGCAGTGGGCCACAGTATCGGCTTCGATAAACCCGGGACGAGTTTGATCCCACTGGTTGGAGGCAATGGGGATCTGGTTGCGCAGCAGGGTGCCGGGTTTGGTTGTAGAACGACCGCGCCTGGTATAGCGAATGCGTGTGGGCTTGAGAAGCCGATCGATTGTGGAAGCCGAGATTGCCTTCAGAGCATGTTTAACCTCCGGCGATAGAGGTTCCATGATGTCCTGGTATCCCGGCAGCCACAGGGGCACAATAGCCTTTAGGCGTTTGGCGCAGGGCAGATTGGCCGCGAGCCATATTTTTTTCAGCGGTTTGAGGATATCCTGCGTGTGATAGATCGGTTTGGTGCCGCGCTTTTTGGGTTTGGGTTGGGTGAACCGTCTGTATTTGCGTAGCAGCCGGATTGCGTGTTTGCGATGATATCCCAGGGTAGCGCAGAACTCATCCAAAATCCGGCTTTTCTCGGCTCGGTGGGCACACTTGTATCGCAAAAAAACGGTCTCGATATATTCGCGTTTGGATTGCGGACTCATATTTCCATCTCCTCATGGGGTGGTTTTTCGGTAACATGAAATATGAGTCAACGATACTTTTCAATTCATCCTTTCGGTAACATTTAATATGAGGCAATTCG
>LKUF01000497.1 GCA_001412335.1 Methanolinea sp. SDB | reverse complement strand
CTCCCCGGATTGGAAATAATTTTTCAGGGTTTTATGACCAGCGTGGGAATCCGGCTGTGCGTCACGACGAAGGTGCTCACACTCCCGGCAAGCATCCGCTCCACCTGGCTCTTCCCGACAGATCCGATGACTATGAGATCAGCCCCAATATCTGATGCCAGGTTCACTATGGTATTTCCAGGATGTCCAGACATCCGGTGGGCAGTCATGGCCAGCCCGGGCGAAACCATCTTCTTCCATTCAGTAATCAATCTGTCTGATTCCTCTTCCATCTCCCTGATAGCCAGTTCCCGTGCCACGTCACCTTCCGCCCACCCGCTCTCGACCACGTAGACGAGATGCAGCTCAGCTCTACTCAGCCGGGAGAGGTCTGAAGCTGTACCAAGGACCTTATTTGTGAGGGGAGAGCCGTCCACAGCGACAAGTATTTTTGAAAAGATCGTCTCCATTATCGGATGATATTATTCTTTTGTTATATTAATATCCCGCCGGAGGAGCAGCTCTGGATGAAAAGGCAATCCACAGGTATTCAGCGGATATCTCCCTGGAAATAGCCCATCTGGCGCAAAGCATCAAGGGCCGCCTTCTGGGTAGCCTCTGCCTTGCTGGAACCGGTCCCTTCTCCCGATATGTTTTTGCCTGCAGTCACCCGGTAGGTGAACACGGGCCGGTGATCGAGTCCATCCTTTCGGACAAGAGAGTACAGCGGTAATGGCAGGTCCTGTTTCTGAAGCGTCTCCTGCAGCCTCTTCTTGTAGTTTTTTCCGGGAGAGAAGGATTCTATCTCGTCTGATATGAGTGAGAGGACAATTTTCCGGGCAGAATCGAATCCCCGGTCCAGGTACAGTGCTCCGATGAACGCCTCGAATGCATCCGCGATGATTCCCGGGGTTACTGGCTGGTTTTCTGCAACAAGAATGAGACCCTCGAACCCAAGGCCAAGAGACGGTACGAGAACGCTCAGGTTCCTGTTCATGGTGACCTCCATCCGCGGCGTGAGATAGCCTTCCGTTTCATCGAAATGGCAGAAAAGGTATTCAGCCACTATGAGGTTCAGGACGCGATCGCCAAGGAACTCGAGCCTCTCGTTGTCTGGCCAGGTGCCGCTCTCCGGGGTTGGCTGGTCCCTGGCATATGAAGAATGGGTCAGTGCCTGGATATACAGATCCAATGATTCGGGAGGGATTTCTTCCGGTTTCAGCCCAAGCGTTCCAAGGAGCAGATGAATTTTTTTTATATCAATTTTTTCCCTGTTATCCACGAAGATGTGCTCCTGAGAATTGATTATAGACGATACCTTATTTTTCTTCTGACATATGCGGGGCAGGTCTTGTGTGTGCAACGACTTCAATTCGATCGAGAAGGAGAGATCAAAAGATATATCTCCCGCGTATCGGATTTTTTCCCATGACTGAAAAGATGGAGCTTGTATCCATCGGGGTGATACGATCTCCATTCAAATCCCCTGCCGACGCACCCAGGCAGGGCAGGTTGTCCGGCGCCCTCTCACAGATCGAGATCAAGGGAGAGTATCTGGACGGGGTGGGGGATCTTGAGGTATCCCGTCATATTTTTGTCCTGTACTGGCTTGACAGGGCAAACCGGGATACGCTTTCAGCCACGCCCCCGGGAACTTCACGCAAAAGACCGGTTTTCCAGACCCGCTCCCCCCATCGGCCAAACCCGATAGGACTCGCTGTTGCACGGGTGGAAAAGAGGGAAGGCAATACTCTGACGGTAACCGGGCTTGATGCACTCGACGGGACACCTGTACTTGATATCAAGCCATATTCACCGGGAATCGACAGCGTCCCGGACGCAAAAGAGGAATTTTTCCTCTCGGATCGCCCTGAGTCCCGGTACTGAATTTTTCCAGGAACAAGGCGATATGAGATGTATAACCAAAATCAGGAATGATCCAACAAACCCGAACGCAGCAGATGAAAAACAGGTTTTCATGGCGAATAAAGACGCCTCCTTCCCCTGGAGACCGTCATTCTGGAACGACACCCCCCTTCCCACGAAAAAAAGCGAGTCTAAAAAACGTGAGAATATGGGCCGATAATGCCTTCGGAGATCCTATTCTACTTTAATCTGCTTTTTCTCTTGTTTCTCTTCGCCTTTCTTGGATGAAAACACCTTCTCAGATTCGGATATGAAATCCTTTATGGCCGAATCGAGCTGGCCTGCGGCACCATCGATCTTGGTCTGGATATGCTTTCTTCCTTCCTCGGTTGTAAAAAGGTCTTTTGCAAGGGAGACGACCTTATTGATTGTGCCTGATACATCGGCCGAGACTTCCTGAATCCTGGAATCTATCGGTGTTTTTTCTGCTGTTCCGGCTTTTTCTGCCTCATCGGGTATTGGTTCCTCTACCCAGACACCTTTTTCAAAACGTCCTCTGGTACCTGTCATTTCATTTCACCATCTGTTTTTAATCAATATGTGAAATTCTGCGATGAACATAGGTTCAACAATCAGAAGAATCATCTGTTGAATTTTTCCAGTATTGGCACTACTCAAATTTTAAGGTAACGTAAGCACCATGATTCCTGGCAGGCTCAGGCGTTTGTCTGCCAGGTAAATGACAGAGAAATGAGAATCGCTCCGGCAGTAAAGAAGTCCTGTTCCGATTTGGCTATCTCGTATTCACGCCGGCATGAAACGGGCATTCCTTGAGAATCCGATCTGCTGATAAAAGGGATCTGCAATGGATCAAGAAGATTATTCCGGACCAAAAACGCGACCCTTCCTCCCTGTATTCGCCCGC
The DNA here is from genome assembly GCA_001412335.1 of Methanolinea sp. SDB. Taxonomy (GTDB): domain Archaea; phylum Halobacteriota; class Methanomicrobia; order Methanomicrobiales; family Methanospirillaceae; genus SD8. The sequence goes on along the minus strand of LKUF01000497.1, from coordinate 3,389 downwards.
ATAGTGCTATTTCTCCCCGGGTTGTCACTCGGCGTGCCGATCCTCGTATCATTCGTTACGCACAGTCCGCCACCGGAGATTGTGGCACTTGCAGGGACTGCATTCCTGATAGAATACGGCGCCGTCGTTTTCGGAATCGCACGTGGCATCGGTTTTCTTCCGACCATCGTCGTCACGTCTTCTGTAGCACTCGCGGTTATCCTGACATCATTTGAGTTGTTTGATCTCCTTGCAGAAAGATTCGGAAGAGTCGAACAGTTCCTTGCAAGGGTGAAGCGTGGAAGAGTCACAGGGTTCATCAGTCACTATGGTATTTGGGGGCTTGTACCGGGCATATTCGTGGGCGGATTTTACATCTGTCCCGCAGTCTCATGGATCTTTTCATGGAAGAGGTCATTCTCTGTCATATTGATGATGACAGGATACATCGTCTCGGCAGTTGCAATCTATCTCGCAACAACCGGAATTCTCAAGGTCTTATTTTAGGGATTGTACTTTCCAGGGCGTTTTCACTTTGAATATGGCGTTGCGGGTTTGCAGGGGTCCTTTCACCGGCATGTGTCCCGGACGTGTACCGGTCATAGCCCGGAAACCTATAACAGGTCTTCTGCAGGTCAAGCGTTCTTCGGGAGATCATCTTCTCCTCGTAATGAGATACATGGCCGGGCCACCTTCACGTGTTTGCAGCTGTCCCGGCAGGGAATCATCTGGTTTTACATCCATTAAACAGTGTTTGGCCTGGGTCGGATCCCCGTGTCTGCCCAGTCCACCCAATCTTCAAGACGGAGAGATGAACCCCTCATTCATGAATGGATGTAAAAAAACCGTCTCTCTCAGATATCTTATTCATACCGGCTAGCACGCGAAGAATCTCGTCAAGCATCTCCTGATCAACGGAGATACCATACAGCGATCCGAGCCTGTCAATAATCTCTGTTGCCGTTCGTTCCCCATCCCGTAACACCTTCTCCACAAAACCTGACAGATCCTCGAACACTGCCCAGGGGTAGACGATCCAGTGCCAGTCAGATATCATCTCCGCGTAATAGTCAGGCAGAAAAGTCGAGCATGTCTTGTGCTGGAGGACGCCGGTCATGATCACTTCAGGCTTAAATTCTCGTAGATATTCTACCGAGACCGCGAGGGTATCACCGGTATCGGTTACGTCATCAATCACGAGCACTTTCATGCCCTTTATATCCACTGCGAGGGGGTATCGGACGACAGCCTCTCCCCGTCTCACTGCTGCAACCCCCCAGTGCTCCACCTTGAAGCTTGTCAGGCAGTCCATGAGGAGAAGATCGGCAACAACCCGGCCAGGAACATACCCCCCTCTCCCGATTGCGACAATCAGGTCAGGTGAATACCCGGACTTCCTCACCAGGCTCGCCAGTTTTCTGCCAAGTTCATAGGACCTGGCCCAGGTAACAAGTTCAACCGGGAACGATTCGGGAATCATAGAAAAAATCTCGCCTGCCGGACTGAAAAACTCTTCTGAAATTTACCAGTCCGGAGAGGAGGAGCCGTGGGAGGCGTCATTTTCCTTAAAAAACTTCCAATGAACAGGATTAACAGTATTTACCGGTTTATGCAGGAGCAATGTCGCAGGGCGGGGAGCACACATGATTAGGGATGAATAAGAAGATGTTTTTGTTCCGGGCGAAACCATTGTGATGAGGAACAGGGTATGAATCTGTCGATATTTGAAGGAATGGATGAATCAGAAAAGACCAGGTATCTTGAATTCCTCCTCTGGCACTATCGCGTTGTCGATGCGTTCTGGTTCATCCATATTGCCGAGCAGTTCGGCCAGTCCACTGCAGAAGAGATAAACGAACAGGTATGGGGGCGGGTGGCTTCGATGGCTGCACGTGACTTAAAAGAGCGGTTCGAGATCAGGGAAAAGGGACTGGCTGGCTTTGTAAAGGCGCTCCGGCACTTTCCCTGGGCAATAATTGTCGACTATGATATCGATGAGCGGGAGGACGAGGTGATAATATCGGTTCCGTCCTGCCCAACCCAGGAGGCGAGGCTTCGGAGGGGACTTGGCGAATATGTCTGCCGCGAGATGCACCGTGCGGAATTCACCAGTTTTTCAAAGGAGATCGATCCTGCAATACAGGTTGAATGCCTCTTCGCACCGCCCGATCCCCATCCGCCTGATATGTTTTGCAAGTGGCGTTTCACCGTGCGAAAGGATGCCTGACGATGCCGGTCAGATCTCGGTCGTGTAGCCGGAATAGAGGATATCCAGACGGTCTCCGAGGGTATCTTTCATGATTTGCGTGGCCTCCTGTCCCGTGCAGTGGCCTGTGATAACTCGGCCGCATCCTGATTCGGAGAGTCTTTGGGCAATCCTCTCCACCTCCCGGCGGCTTTCCCGCAAGAGATGAAATCCGCCGATGACTGCTTTGATCGGGAGATCCGGGAAACAGTCCTGTGCTGTAGTGACCATGTTCAGGATGCCGGAATGTCCACAGCCGGTAAGAAGGATCATCCCGTCGGTCTCCTCCATGATACAGAGGATCTCATGGGCGAACGGATCGGGCAGGTATTCACCCTCCTCCTTGATGTAATTTCCGCGATTACTCTCCGGACGTGGCTCGGCCATGTGAATTTTTTTGGTGAGGTGAAGCCACGGGGTGACATCGCGACTCCCTTCCACCCAGGAAAACCTCTCCGGACAGGCATCTATGAGCGTCTCATCCAGACCGATATACCGGTATTTTTCCGGTCTTTCGCTGTACAGCGGCTTATCTGATCCTGAACCCAGGAAGATTGGGGCTCTTGTGTTGTGTTTGAGGAAGGTTTGCAGGCCTCCACAGTGATCATAGTGTCCATGAGAGAGGATGGCGTAGTCTACCTGGGAGACATCGACGCCGAGTTTTTCGGCATTACGGAAGAATGCGTCATCCAGCCCCATATCAAAGAGAATTCTCTTTCCGTGGCTTTCCAGGTGGAGCGAAAGGCCATTCTGGGAGGCGAGATCATCGCTTCTCGAGGTATTTTCCACGAGCGTTGTAAGGTGCATCAATCAACAGTATGCTCCCGTCAAATTAAAGCTGATTTTCGTACCAATACCCAGTCCTTTTCGAATGTGAATATGAAATACCCCCTTTATAGTTCCTGCGATTATCTCGACAGGGAATCCTGTGGGTATTTTCCGAAAAAAGATCAGCCATGGCAGGTAATAACGCATGAGCAAAGCACCATTGGATCAGGATTCGTCCTGGTTCTGATTTTTCAGGGTGTAAAAGCACTATGCATTCCTGGAAGCCTTCACGCGAACAGATCTCATGAAAAAATATCCCGCGGTTTTCTCCTGAAGGGCTCGTTCGTACATGAAACAGGTGAGTCAGCGAAGAGTGATTCATCGATTCGTTTTTGCA
>LKUF01000496.1 GCA_001412335.1 Methanolinea sp. SDB | reverse complement strand
AGGCTTTTTGGGGAAAAAACCGGGGAGTTTCGGGACAGGTCGCCACGGTTTTCCCGACCGCGACGATACATCTCCTTTTAACTCTCGCTCGTCTGTGAGAGCGCGCGGTGGGGGCAGATCTCGATGCAGCGTCCGCAGAGGACGCACTTTGACTCGTCCATCTGAAGTTTCCAATCATCGTCGAACCAGAAGACTTCCTGGGGGCAGACCGTGATGCAGGCCCCGCAGTCAACGCATTCGCTCTCGTCCAGGAAGATCCCGGCTTCAAGGACCCTGACAGAGGCCCCGAGATCTGCAAGCCTCTCTTTTACAAGAGTGCAGGACTCATCGGGGATATCGATCAGTGCCTCGCCCTCGGACGAGTCGATCATCGCCCGCTCGACGTTTATCAGGATTCCCGTATCCCGTACCACCTGGGCAATTATCGGCTTTTTTCCCGCTTTTCGGGAGAAGGTGACGATAAGTTTCATTTCAGCCACCTCCCGCCGAAGAGTTTGCCCAGGTTCATGGCAGTCAGCATCCCGATGACCCGTCGTTCCTGGTCCACGACAGGAAGTGCGCTGATGTTGTGCAGCTCAAGTTTCTGGACGGCAATATCCACGGCTTCGTCCGGCACGGTGGTGACGACCTTCCTCTTCATGATGTCCATCACGCGCGATCCCTTTGCCGGGTTCACCACGGCCTTTGAGATATCGTAGGTGGTGACGATGCCGACCAGCCTGCCGCCGTCGTCCAGCACCGGGAGGTGGTTTGTCTCGCCCTTGAGGAGTTTTTTGGCAGCGGTCGCGATCTCCTCGGTCTCCAGTATGGATATGACCCTCGTGTCCATGATGTCAAGAACTCTCGGCCCCTGCACGGTCTCACGCATCGGCTGTGCGGCCTTTGCCGGATCTATCGGTCTTGCCGGGAGGAGCATCTCCATCTTTCCCGTCTCGATCCAGAGTTTTAATTCCTGTGCCACCTGGCGGGCCCTCCTGAAGCTGGACAGCGAAGAAGTCCGGATCTCCTCCCCGCCGATCTCGATGTATCCGCTCTTGAGCTCGGCATAGTTCACTCTCCCGAGGGTTGGCCGGGAACGCTGCGGTACACCGTAATCGATGATGTCAACCTCGATATCCTCGTCTCTCACCGCCGTCCTCCTGACCATGTCAAGATCGGTGATCGGGATCGGAACACCGAGCCCGACGTAGAGCGTCACTCCGTACCCCTTCATTGTGGCAGCCCTGATGTACTCCCCGGACATCGCTTTCATGTCCCCTGTAACCATCAGGGTACCGAATCCCGATGCAGGCGAGTGCTGCGTACCCTGCCCGACTATCATCCCAGTCGCCCCCCCGAGAAAGATGGGGACCCCGCTTCCAATCATGCGGAACTGGGGGTCGTTGCTGATCGGGTTTAAGAGCCCTGACCCTGAGTAGGTGATATTGCCGCAGTTTGGCAGGAGCATTCCCATGTAGGTATGAAGCGTGCGGTCGGTACTGTTGGAGGCCGCGTTATACCGCTGGTACCCGTTCCTGGGATTGCACATGATGGCTTCGTTGAGGTTTTCAAGCAGCAGTTCGGTGGTGATGGTCCTCCGTGGGTAACAGTCCGTTCCCCGTGATATGGCTCGCATCTCAACGGATTTTCCTGAGATGAAATCCTCGATGACGTGGGCTCCGCCATATTCGTCCTCCAGGGTGGTGGACTGCTGGGTCGCGCCAATATATGCGTCGACTGCCGCAATACCACCATATGCCTCGACGTCATTTAACCAGACGCGTTCCATCCGGATCGGCGGGTCGGCATGCCCGAAGTTTACAAATGCGCCCGAGGAGCACATTGCCCCGAAGGTCCCCGTCGTGACGACATCCACCTCTTTCAACGCACCCTCATCACCGAGTTCCTCGACAATAAGGGGCATCTCCTCTGCGGTTACGACTCTAACGCTTCCATCACGGATCTTTCTGTTGATCTCCTCGATGGATTTGTGCATGCTGACAATATTCTTTTAAGAATATTTATATCTAATGCATATTACCATCAGTAATAAATGGTTTTAACAACGGCAGATACCATTAGATAACCATGGAGACAGGGGAATTCATCCAGGAGATGGAACGGCTTGCGCCACCGGAACTGGCCGATGAATTTGACGAAGGAAGGATCGGACTGATCGTCGAGGGGAGATCCCGGATCGAGAACGTGTGCTGCGCACTTGATGCGACACCCGCGGTTGTCCGTGAGTCGGCACGGTCCGGTGCAGATATGCTTGTCGTGCATCACACCCCCATCTGGAACCCTCTCACTGCAATACGCGGCCAGACCGCGTCAATTCTTTCAGAAGCACTGGGTTCGGGACTCAATATCTACGTGATGCACACCAACTTCGACAGGGCTCCGGACGGAGTGAATAGCACGATAGCAGCGATACTCGGGCTTACGGGAGAGATACCTATGAGTCTTGGGATCGCCGGGGACTGCACCCTCTCGCTCCAGGAGATCTCGCGGAGGCTTTCCTGTCCCCTCCGTGCCTGGGGAGAGATCTCTGCACCGTTCCGCCTTGCAGTCGTCGGCGGGAGCGGTTTCTCCCCTGACCTTATTGAAGAGGCTGCAGAACTCTCCTGCCAGGCATTCCTCTCATCCGAACTGAAGCACTCGGTGATGAGGCAGTCCTCTCTTGTCCTGATAGAGGCGACACACTATGCGCTGGAGGCCCCTGCCATGAAGGCGCTTGCCGGGAGGAACGGCTGGCGGTACATCGATGACCGGCCCCTGTTACAGATATGGAAATAGACGATATCTTCTCCGAATTGAGACTGGGAGGCTGCCTTACACCCAGCCTGCGGGATGAGGTGGTCCGGATATTTGGGGACCGGGGCAGGAAGGCCCTTTCCGCGATCGACGAGGGCCGCGTCAAGAAGTACCGTGATTTTTTCGTTGTCGTGGGAAAATCCGACGAATATGTCGTGTATGAAGACTTCTGTACCTGCAATGACTTCATATTCCGCGGCGGCAGGTGCTGGCATATCCTTGCAGGACAGATCGCCGCCTTCACCGGCAGATACGAGTCTTACGATCTCTGGTACCAGGATGTATGGGCAGACGAATAAGACCCTGACATACAGTATTTTATCGTGATAAATCCAAAATACATGGTATCACGTGGTTTTCCATGCTCGAAGAAGAATA
>LKUF01000495.1 GCA_001412335.1 Methanolinea sp. SDB | reverse complement strand
AACTGCCAGGACTGCAGACTGCAGTTAAAGATGGACAATGCCGACGAATCCAAGGTTGTGGGTATCGCAAAGCTCCTTGCGGATTTCGACGAGGCCACATCCCTGGTCCCACAGGACACTGAACGGGTGGATAGACGGAATGAGTGATGCCATATGCAGGTATGGGGACAGCATCTACCAGCATGGGCCCTATAACGACCGGATATACCTGATGAAGATATCCAGGGACGATGTCCCGGATATCATCTCCCTGTTCGAGAAGATATCAAACGAAAATAACTATTCCAAGATCTTTGCAAAAATTCCTGCTTCTCTCCAACCCGAATTCCTGGATCACGGCTACCGTGTCGAGGCAAGGATCCCCGGGTTGTATAACGGCATTGAAGACGGGATCTTCATGGCACGGTATCCTGACGAGAGCAGGAGCCGTGGAGTGGACATGGAAGAGATCCGAACCGTCATCACGGAGAGCATAAATAAAGCAGAAAAGCGCTCCAACAGCAAACTTCCATCTGGTTATGTCCTGTGCTCATGTACGCCAGAGGATGCTGATGCGGTTGCCGGGCTCTATGGGGAGACATATGAGTCATATCCATTCCCAATCATGGATGCCGGGTATATCCGGGATACGATGAAGGATAATTTCCGCTATTTTTCAGTGAAAAAAGATGACACTCTTGTGGCTGTTGCCTCAACTGAGATGCATCCGGAGGAGGGAAACGTGGAGATGACGGATTTCGCCACGGACATCCGGCATACCGGGATGAACCTGGCAGGTCGCCTGCTTGATTGGATGGAGAGTGAGATGAGGGACGAGGGTATGAAGGTTGCCTACACCATCGCCAGGGCACTATCGTATCCGATAAATATCACATTTGCCCGTGCCGGATACACCTACGGCGGTACCCTGCTGAATAATACCAATATCTGCGGCTCGTTCGAGAGCATGAACGTCTGGTTCAAGACGCTCTAGATCTCTCTTTCACTGCCCAGCTTTATCCGGGCGGGATGTATACCCTCATTGTATCACTGGAAATTATCATGCCACGAAAAGCCGCCGTGTTTCCAAGCAATACAGATTGCAGGTCAGATGACGATTCGGAATCAGACCGGGCCAC
>LKUF01000494.1 GCA_001412335.1 Methanolinea sp. SDB | reverse complement strand
GCAAACGATGTCGATTCCGCCCTCTGCCCCTTCTGCCCGGCACTCCAGACCCCGGGGATCGGGTACCTGAAACCTCCGGTCAGGGGGAGCAGGCACCGGAAGGACGAGTTTCTCCGCCAGACCTTTGATCGGCATCATTATAACGGGTGAATTGCCGGGGATTCTCTGTCAGGTGTGAATGGCGATTTTGCACTGATACAGGTACGTTCGACCGGGCTATCTGTTCTTTCTTATTATATCCGGATCCAGGCACGCTCGCTTCCCGGCCGGCATATCCGTCTGTATCACACAATCCCAATGAGCGGTCCGTATACGATGACAATATAATACAATCCTATCACGATGAACACTGCCGCAACGGCACGTTTTATCCACTTCTCCATCTTCTGCACCGTGGACATCATTCCTGATACCCGGTTTACCCCCTGCACGAGAACGAGGGAGATGATGATAACCGGGAGTGCAGTGGCAATCGCAAAGACAGCGGGAACAAGGAGTGCATCGCCGGTCTTCAATGCAATGGGAATGAGCATTCCGAAGAAGAGGACCGCAGAGAATGGGCAGAGGGCGAGGGCAAAGACGACCCCGAGCAGGAATCCCCCAAGGTATCCCTTTTCTCCAAGATAGAGCTCGAGTTTCTGCAGCCATCCACGATCTCCCGGGAGCGGGAGATCCACTATCTCCAGCATCAGGATTCCCATGACGACCAGGAACGGCCCGATGAGCTTCTCGCCATACTCCTGGAGGAAGAATGAGACGGCCTGGATGTTCAATCCCGCATAGACAATCAGTGCGGTAAGCCCGATATAAGCAGCCATCCTCCCGAGGCTGTAGAGCGATCCGACAAGGAGGGTGTGCCTGCTATCGCCGATCTCCTTAGAGATGAAGGCGATCGCGGTGATGTTTGTCGCAAGGGGGCAGGGAGAGAAGGTCATCAGGAGCCCGATGAAGAACGCGGCGACCAGGGGAATTCCGCTGGTCCCGAGCGCCTCCATGCCGGCCATGAAGTCCGTCAGGAGAAGTCACCTGCCAGTCGCTTTTCGATGACCCCTCTGAGGTAGGTCATGTATTCGTCCCGGTCACCAAGCTTGTACCATACCTTTATATCCTGCTCCTTGTGGAACCCGTCCCCGTCATACACACCGATCCAGATGGATGAGGCGGTTGGCCGGTACTGTTCCACAATCTCCCTGTTTTCAGGGAGATCGACGTTCACATGAGCAAACACGATCCTTCCGGAGGCCTGTTCGGGAGCAAAGTACGTATTTACCGTCTCTTCAGCATATTCGCCGAGTATGATGCAGGAGTGACATTGTCGGGTTGCATGAAAGTGGTACAGCTCAACTTTTTCAACTTCTGCCAGGGTGGCACCTGGATTTTCGATTGACTCAACCGGTGTCGCGCATCCCGCTGCAAGGACCCCCAGCAAAAGGATGAGCAGGAATGCCGACAGGGAAGAGATTTCCTTCACACTCATCGTCTCACACTCGCTCCATCATACTCTCGCATGACAGCCCGGGCAACTGCCTGGCAGAGGCACTCGATCTCATCGTATCGCGGCTCTTCCAGTCCCCTTTTTTCGATTCCCTCCCGTGTCGCAACAACGTAGCTATCGGGGATCTTTCCGAGCAGGTCCATCCTCTTCTTCGCACAGCATTCCTCGCATCCATCCACCGCGACAAGATACTCATCAGTATCCAGTTCCTTCTCGAGTGCCCGTTCAAGCGACGTGAGTTTCAGGTGGCGGGTGACCATCAAAGGGTTTCGGCATCGCAGCAGGTTGCCGGTCATCGTGGTGAGTTGCCCGGTGTGGGAGATGCCTGAACAGGTCAGGAGGAGGACCGACAGTTCTTCATCGGTCATCTTCGTATACTCCATTCCAGAAAACCCGCCAATCCTTGAATCCGTCGATTGGCCGCCGAAAATGCGGCATAGCTCTGGATTTTTCCGCCTCTCGTCATCCTGATTTTCCGTGAGAGCAGGACTCTTCGGAGACTCCCTCTATCGCCCTGCAATGTTCGCAGGTGCCGGCAGGATTGATACAGTTGTGTTTTCTCGCTACAGTGAGCATCTTTCTCTCTCACGAAAAGATTTCCTGGCGGTGATTCAAATTCTCCCTTCTCCTTCCCAGACCGCAGAGACCACGGTTTCGATATCATCATCCGTATAATCTCTTGAAGAGCCTTTTTCCAGTCCAAGCCCGGTCACAACGATGTGCTGATCAACCGGGATATCCTGCGCCTCTGCAATCTTTTTTGCACAGAGCATCGGGCAACCGTCGAGTATAACCACCTCGTCTGCCTTCAGGGCATTGGCAACAAGCCCCTCCGACCCGGTGGCAAGCAATGCGACGCACGCGATGTTTCCATACCCCTCTTCAGTCAACTGGATTGCGGCAAGGTTCGTCAGCTGGCCGGTGTTTGCCTGGCCCGCACAGGGAAAGATGATCCGCCTCTTTCCGCCGGCGGCGGCCGTTGTATCGCCGCAGGTACATTCGGGTTTGGCCTGGGAGGGCATACTCTATCCTCCCAGGATCTCTTTTAGTTCTTTCACATCAGCAACCCGGCCTGAAATCTTCATCTCACCGTCGACGGCGAGTGCAGGGGTGAGCATCACACCCCGGTCCATGATCTCGACGATGTCGTCGACCTTGACGATCTCTGCGTCAATTCCAAGCTCTTTTACCGCCTTCTCAACATTCTTCATCAGCCGTTTGCATTTCATGCAACCGGTCCCAAATACTTCAATTTTGACCATAATCATGCACCAGTCTTATTTGATTTCGTATACTCCCGCATGAGGGCTGCCCGGTACTGTTCAATCGATCCCGGCAGGAACGTCTGCGTATACTTTTCCTATCCAGAGACGTTCGTCGCCGATCTCTTTCTCTGCTGGAAAATTCATGGCATGTCACGTCTGCAAGGATGTGATCATGCATGGCGATGCCGACTACCGCACTTCCGACTTCCAGCTGACTGACGTCTGCCGCACAGCAGGGAATTTTCTCATCCATTCGGACCACATCCCGGAATACCCAGGGCTGGGAAGAAGTTGCCATAGACCAGGCCTGCGACTGTTGAGAACACGATCACCAGCACTGCAAAGACCGCTGTCTTCCTGGCACCCATGACCCGGTACAGCACAAGGAGACTGGGGAGGCTTACCGCAGGACCGGAGAGGAGGAGGGCAAGTGCCGGACCTCCGGCCATCACACCCTGCGTATAGCCAAACGTGCCGCCAATGATTGGGACTTCGAGGAGCGTTGGCATGTACAGGATGGTCCCGACAACCGACCCGAGAAGACACGCGGTGATCGAGTTGTCCCCAAAGAACGGCCGGAACGTCTCCGGTGGGAGGAAGTAGGCGATGATTCCTACCAGGAACGTACCGGCAACCAGGATGGGAAAGATCTTCTTTGTCAGGTCCCAGGTCTCGTACCCCCACTCTGTAACCTCGTCGCGTTCAAAGTAGTAGAGGAGGAGCAATGCCACCCCCAGTGTCAGGAAGTATACGATGGAGAGGCGAAGCGAGAAATCCAGCAGGGAGGACGCCCCGATGACAAGGATCAATACAAGGAAGACGAAGAAGAGCGGCACCACCCATCGCGGACGGACTGCTTCACTCTCACCCGTGGGCACGAATCCCCGGCTCGATGCACGGAGCTCCTGGTCATATGATGAAAAGAGCGCTGCCATGATCAACCCGATGGCGATCGACATGGTGATGGCGAATACTGCCCTGGCAAACCCGAGATCCCACCCGAGCACGCTCGCCGTATAGATGATGGCAAGGATGTTTATTGCCGGCCCTGAATAAAGAAACGCGATAGCCGGGCCGATCCCGCTTCCCTTCTTCAGGATCCCGGCAAACATCGGAAGGATGGTACAGGAGCAGACGGCAAGGACGATACCTGATATCGAGGCGATCCCGTATGATACCGATTTTCGTGCGTCAGGGCTGAAATACTTCAGTATTGCCTCTTTCTTCACGAAGGCGGCGATCGCTCCGGCGATGAAGAAAGCCGGAACCAGGCAGGTCATGGTGTGTGCCGCAAGGTAATCCACGACTGCGCTCACACCCGAAAGAAGGGCAGCAGTTACCGGATCAGTCATACCGGCCCTCATCACCTGTATAATGCAGGGATTGATTTCTTCTGGACTTCATAGTGTCTCCTTGTGATTACGCGATCTGCATCTCTTATGCAGGATCTTCACCGATTGGAACCATGAGATTTTTTCGATACATCGAGTAATATTTCAATAATATTTGAAATGTTTTCTGAAATAAACCTTGCGATACCCGGAAAGGGACTTCGCGGGCTTGAAGTGCAAAAAAATGAGAATAATTAAGTAAAGGTTGTTTCATATTTCCTTGAAATGGCCAGGCAGCGGGCTGATTCCCGGATAGCGCGAAAAGAGGTCGGTGATCTGGCGATCCCACAGGATATCGCAGACTCTATCTCTTCATTCGGGGGCGTCGAGGGCCTGATCGAGAGCCTCCCGCCCGATGATTCCATAGAGCGTATGCAGAGGTGGTACCAGGCCTGTGCCGATCCCGTCCGTCTGAAGATCCTCTCCCTGCTCATGGTCCGGCCGCTCTGTGTCTGCGTGATCAAGGCGTGCCTTCAGATGGCCGACTCAAAGCTCTCGTACCACTTAAACATCCTGAAGAGGGCCGGGATGATCGAAGGGGAGCAGCAGGGCTATTACATCATATACAATCTCACGGACCAGGCGCGAATGTTTCTCGAGAGGGAGAGAGAACGTCTTCATGTATCATGAGGGGTCTGGTCATCCGATGGATCCGCATGCCACATCCATCGCCTGTAGAACATCTCCAGCTCTCTCTCATGCCTGATTGTCCAGGAATCGATCCAATAGAGAAGGTGGATGGAACGATCTGTTTTTGATAAAAATAGCACAAAATCGGCTTTTTTCTACCTGGTGTGGAAAAGAATTATGAACCAGATACCTGTTGCGGGGACTTTCCGCCCCCAACACCGCTGTATGGGATACCGGGCAGCCACCGCCCGAAATTGACGCGAATCTTGCACAAATCAAGACCTGAAGCGACTCTTCGGCCGACCTGGTGCCTTCTGGAATGCGGGGTGACGTTCTATTTGTCACCCTGCCATAAATCGTAGGGAATGCGGCGAATGATGCGACTGAAACAATATGTGACGAACAAACCCGATGAACTCCCCACACACGGCAGCGAGGCAGCTCAAAAATTTCGCAGAGAAAATGTTCGCCCTGTCCCTTCATTTCGCAAAGCCTAATTCATTTCAATTCCCAGGATTCAGGTATGCAGTCGATAGATGGGTTCATCGATTATACACGTCGGGAATATTGTCATGACATATCCTGCCCAATTCAAATGCTCTTAGATAAAGAAGAGGATAACTCTCCAAAATATGAAGAGATCAGGGCGATATGTGCATCAAATTGTCTGCACACGACCCATGAGTTCCATCGCTGGCTGATCGAGAAGGGATACCTGATCGTCAGACCGAAGGAAGAATAATCCCAACTTTTTTACCGTTCTCAATCATTAATTCTCGTGAAGTGTCCCCATGGCAAATACATATCTTGACAGTGGAATCCAGAGCCGGATGAACCGGATCGTCAATCCGAAGGACAACCGGGTCGTTATGCTTGCGGTAGACCACCCCTATTTCCAGGGTCCTACCACGGGCCTGCGCAACATGACCAACACCATAAAGACACTCCTTCCCTACTGCGATTGCCTGATGACGACACGCGGGGCGGTGCGGAGCAATATTGCGCCGGAAGACCTCGGGTCAAAGCCCGTCATGTTGCGTGTCACAGGGGGGAACAGCGTCTTATTCGATGATCTAAGTGATGAAAAACTCACGGTCACCATCCAGGAAGCCATCCGGATGGATGCGGCTGGTGTCGCGGTGAGTGTCTTTATCGGCTCTGCCAACCAGCAACAGACCATAATCAATCTCACCGACATGATCAACCAGGCCGAAGAATATGGAATTCCCGTCCTGGCGGTAACAGCCGTCGGGAAGGACATGGCCCGGGACCTGCGCTACCTGGGGCTTGCATCCCGTATGTGCCAGGATGCCGGGGCCCGGAT
>LKUF01000493.1 GCA_001412335.1 Methanolinea sp. SDB | reverse complement strand
GCCGGGTCCGCTCCCCCGGAAGGTGTGGGCTCCTCTATCCGATCAGCTGTTCGACCCTTCGCATCAATAATAGCCGCCCGTGTACGTGTCGCCCCGAGGTCGACTGCCACCGTCCCTGCCATGAATGCGGTTTTGGACGGACGAGAAGTTTAAGCTTCACACGGTGGAACCGGTGCATCACTTTCAGCCTGCACAACCATGCTTTCATTATGCATTGAGGCATGTGCTTTCTCTATGGAAGCCGGAAAAGCTGAAGAGGAAGTGATGGTATGTGGAATAATCTGCAGAGAGTGCACGTATTACACGGCTGATTGTGAAGGGTGCCGGGCGGTGAAGGGCGCTCCGTTCTGGGTGGCCTTTGTCGGGGTGGACCGCTGCCCGATCTACGAATGCTGCGTGGTGGAGAAGAAGCTCGACCACTGCGGACAGTGCGACGACCTGCCATGTGAACGCTTCACCCGTTTCAGGGACCCTTCTATATCCGAGGAGAATGCAGCACGCACGCTGGAAAGCATGGTTGCGCGTTTAAAAGAGATGGAAGAGTCCGGCCGCTAACCGGGCAGATCCCATATCCTCATGGGAAAAGAGTCACCTTAGATATATGCACATCCCGAAACAGGAGGGAGACTTCACCGTGTTTCATATCCGCGGCTGGGCAGAGATTGAGGGAATCAGGCTGAATAATATGGAGATTGAGGGCCTCGTATCCGGTAAGCCGCAGGAGATCCCCCGCCTTGGAGGGGAGTTCCTCATCACGTGGGACGGGTGCTGTGCACGTGACCGGTACGGCATCATGCCCGGAGACTGTGAACCCGGCACGGTGAACTGCAACGGCGAAGTTGTATGCTATATCCGGCCGGATCCAGGGGATATGGACCTCGAGTCCGCAATCGTTACCGCCGTCGCACTCCGCACCGACGAGGACTGCGCATGCGCTCTCTCCGGGGGAGTTGACTCTTCGCTTGTTGCGGCCCTGGCCGGGAGGCCGTGCGTGGCGATCGGGATGGTTGGGTCCCATGACCTGAGACAGGCCCGAAGAGCTGCTGACCTGCTCGGCGTACCCTGCGATTATGAACTCATCAGCACCCGGGACGTGGAAGAGGCACTCGGCGAAGTGGTGCCGAAAATCCCCGTCATAAACCCGGTCGAGGTATCGATTGCAGTCTGCCAGTACTTCGTCTCCCGGTGGGCAGGACGCCATGGATATCATCGGGTCCTTGCAGGACAAGGGGCTGACGAACTCTTCGGGGGCTATGCGCGCTACCAGGAAGAGAAAGACCCGGACAGCCTGCGTGAGCGTGATGTTGCCTCGCTCGGGCTCCAGGCCGAACGGGACCAGTCAGTGGCTGCATTGCACAATGTCTGCTTCTCTCTCCCCTATCTTGACGTGCGGGTGGTGCGCGCTGCCATGGCGATACCGGGCAGCTCTCTGGTCCGGTCAGGGGTCAGGAAATACCCGTTACGAGAGGTGGCAGGACGCCATATCCCGCTTGAAATCGCGATGTACGACAAAAAAGCGATGCAATACGGGAGCGGGATATGGAAGGCCATCAGGGAGCTTGCACGTCAAAACGGTTATAAAAAAGCGGTACAAGACTACATAAATCAGTTTGGTTGGCGATAAAAACATGATATCAGAGAGGGACGTTTTGCATATCGCGGAACTTGCCGACATCGGGATTACAAGAGAGGAACTGGATGAATTTACCGGCCAGTTCAATGATATTCTCGATTACTTCGATATACTGGACCAGGTGGAGGCAGGCGCCGGTGCAGAGACGGGCTTATACAATGTATTCCGTGATGACGAGGTGGTCCCGTCATTGCCCCCCGACGAGATTCTCGGCAATGCGGGAGAGACGGAAGATGACTTTTTCAGGGCGCCGAGGGTGATGTAATGGGGATTTTTGCATTTTCGGCTCCCGATCCGTGCAATGCCTTCATCACCAGGATACCAGAGGCAGAATACGGTGACGGGAAGCTTGCAGGTGTCTCCATCGCCGTCAAGGACAACATCTCGACAAAGGGTATTCAAACCACGTGCGGGTCGAAGATACTGGAAGGCTATGTCCCGCCCTATGATGCGCATGTTGTAGAGCTTCTCAGGGCTGAAGGGGCGGCGATCCTTGGAAAGACCAACATGGACGAGTTCGGCATGGGGACGACGACCGAGAACTCCGCCTACGGGCCCACGCTGAACCCGGCTGACAGGGAGAGAGTTCCCGGAGGCTCATCCGGCGGGAGTGCCGCCGCCGTTGCATCAGGGATGGTCCGGATGGCGCTTGGGACCGATACGGGCGGATCCATCCGCTGCCCGGCGGCATTCTGCGGCATTGTCGGGATGAAACCGACGTACGGCCGTGTCTCGCGCTACGGGCTGGTAGCCTATGCCAACTCTCTCGAACAGATTGGACCGATGGCGGCAAACGTCCCTGATATATCCCTCCTGATGGGAGTCCTCACTTGTCATGACCCCCGTGACTCGACATCGATAATCGCTCCATACACCCATACCCCTGACCCCGACATCCACGGCCTGAAGGTCGGAGTCCCTGAAGAATACTTCGGCAAGGGGGTGGACCCGCGGGTCGCGTCCACGGTGTGGGAGGGGATCTCGCTCCTTGAGAGACTCGGGGCAGAGATCATCACCTGCCGGATGCCAAGCATGGACTATGCCCTCGCCGCGTACTATGTCACCTGCATGAGCGAGGCGAGCTCGAACCTTGCCCGCTTCGACGGCGTCAGGTACGGCCCTCCTGCCGATCCAAAGAAACAGTGGCACGAATCGTTCCAGGAGCGGAGACGCGATGGCTTCGGCAAGGAGGTCAGAAGGCGGGTGATGCTCGGGACGTTCGCCCTCTCTTCCGGGTATTACGGGAAATATTATGCCAAGGCCCAGTCCGCCCGCCGGAACGTGGCAGCAGACTTTTCACGCCTCTTTTCGGAGGTGGACGTGCTTGCCGGGCCAACCATGCCCACCATCGCCTTCCGGCTCGGTGAAAAGAGTGATCCCCTCTCCATGTATCTATCCGACATTCTCACTGTTCCGGCAAACCTTGCGGGCGTCCCGGCAATCTCGGTCCCCTGCGGAAAGGTGGACGGGATGCCGGTCGGACTCCAGATCATGGGGCGGTGGTGTGCGGACGAGCGGGTGATCGATGTTGCGTATGCCTTTGAAGAAGGGGTGTCGGCATGAGCTCGGTCTCCGGATCACCTGCGTTCCAGGCGGTTGAGGGGGACGAAGAGGTCATCATCGGTCTCGAAGTCCACTGCCAGCTCGACACGAAGACCAAGCTCTTCTGCGGCTGCTCGACCGATTACCGGGACGACGGGCCGAATACCCATGTCTGTCCCATATGCCTTGGCCTTCCGGGAAGCCTTCCTGCAGTCAACCGCAAAGCCGTGGAATTTGCCCTCAAAGTCGCCAAGGCCCTGAACTGCCGGGTACTCGAGGAGTCCGAGTTCTCGCGGAAGAACTACTTCTACCCTGACCTGAACAAGGGATTCCAGATAAGCCAGTACGACAAGCCGCTTGCCGTGGAAGGATGGCTCAGGATCGAGGGCGACGACGGGGAGAAGACCGTCAGGATAACGCGGGTGCACATGGAGGAGGACCCTGGCAGGCTTGTCCACAAGGGCGGTGCCGACCGGCCCAAGTACACCCTCGTCGACTACAACCGGGCAGGTATTCCCCTGATCGAGATGGTGACCGAACCTGATATCAGGTCCCCGAAGGAGGCAAGGAGGTTCTTGAACAAGCTCCGGGCCACCCTGGAATACCTCGGCGTATTCGACAGCGAGAAAGAGGGGTCCCTTCGCGTGGATGCCAACATCTCGATCCAGCCGAGGGGATGGTTTGAAGCGCACGGAAAAGGCATGGAGGGCCGGGGCAGGACCGAGGTCAAGAACATCTCTTCGTACAAGGGTGTGGAGAAAGCGCTGACCTTCGAGATCACCAGGCAGAAGAACCTGATCCGGAGGGGACAGAGGCTCGAGACGGCCACCAGGCATTTCGTGGAGACACGGGGAGTGACCACCGCCTCCCGGAGCAAGGAGATGGAACAGGATTACCGCTACTTCCCAGAACCCGACCTTGTCCCGCTGCGGGTCAGCGACTGGTGCGAAAGGATCGTCCTCCCCGAGCTGCCTGATGCACGCCAAAACCGGTTCATGGATGAGTACGGGTGCTCGTACAACCATGCACGGACCCTGACAGGTGACCTCCGGGTCGCAGAATTCTACGAGAAGGTTGCAGCGGTCGATCCACGGATAGCCGCCACGTGGGTTGCCGATACCCTGCTCGGGGAGTTGAACTACCGTGACATGAATATCGCGAAGGTTTCCCCCTCGCATTTCATCGAGCTCCTCCAGATGCTAAAGGAGGATGTGATCACCGACAAGAGCGCAGTCGAGGTACTCCGTGTCATCCTCGACCAGCTTGCAGAAGGATGCCAGTGCGAAGCCCCCTCATCGTGCGTGGCCCGGCTCAACCTGGCAAAGACTGCAGATGACGGGCTTGACGCAGTTATCGAAGAGGTGATGCGGGAGCATCCCCAGGCAGTTGAAGACTTCCATAATGGCAGGAAGGAGGCTTTGAACTTCCTGGTCGGCCAGGTGATGCGAAAGACTCGTGGCAGAGTTGATCCGGGCGACGTCAACCGGCGCTTGCGCGAGATCCTTCCGCCAGGGGGAACGTGAACGGCATGCACCTCATCGTGGCAGAAAAAAACATATCCGCGCGGAGAATCGCCAACATCCTTGCAGGAGACGATAAAGTAAAGGAGACCCGTGACGGGGGAATATCCAGTTACCACTTTGATGACCAGACCGTGGTCGGGCTGCGGGGTCACGTCGTGGAGGTGGACTTTGTCAGGGGCTATTCCAACTGGAGAAGCACGGAGAAGACACCGCGAAGCCTGATAGACGCTCCCACGGTAAAGATCCCAACCGAGAAGAAGATCGTGAACGTGCTCCAGAAACTGGCCAGGAGGTCGGACCGGGTAACGATTGCGACAGATTTTGACACAGAGGGAGAACTCATCGGCAAAGAGGCCTACGAACTGGTCAGGGCGGTGAACCCGGATGTCACGGTTGACCGGGCGCGGTTCTCTGCCATCACCCCTGAAGAGATCAGGCAGGCTTTCAGTCATACGACAGGAATCGACTTCGATCTCGCATCTGCCGGAGAAACGAGGCAGGTGATAGACCTCATGTGGGGGGCGTCACTCACCCGGTTCATCAGCCTTGCAGCCCGGCGGGGCGGGGCAAATATCCTCTCGGTGGGGAGGGTCCAGAGCCCCACGCTCGCCATGATCGTGGACAGGGAGAAAGAGATCGAGGCGTTCGTGCCCGAGAAGTACTGGCAGCTCTCGCTTCAGACCGAGAAGGCCGGCGAAGTGATCGATGCCAGGCATACGACCCCGCGTTTTACCGACCACGAAGAGGCCCTTGCAGCCCGGGAGAGGACACGCGAGCCTCTCGTGGTCTCCTCCATAAAAGAAGGGAGCAAGATAGACCGGGCCCCAACGCCGTTCGATACCACATCCTTCATCGTTGCGGCGGCACGGCTCGGGTTCTCGGCTGCGAATGCCATGAGGCTTGCAGAGGACCTCTACATGAACGGGTACATATCCTACCCCAGAACCGACAATACCGTCTATCCGCCCACCCTCGACATTCCAGCACTATTGAGATCGCTGCAAAACACCCAGTTCCACGACGATGTCACCTGGGTTACCGCCAACCGCCGGACGGTTCCAACCCGGGGAAAGAAATCGAGCACCGACCACCCACCCATCCACCCGTCAGCAGCCGCAACCAGGCAATCACTCGGCGACGACCGCTGGAAGATCTACGAACTGGTGGTCCGCCGGTTCCTTGCCACCCTGAGCCCGGACGCCCGGTGGATGACGATGAAGGTGATCTTTGATGCCGGCGGCGAACCCTATACCGCTACCGGCGGCAGTCTTGTCGAAGCAGGATGGCGGCGGGTCTACCCATACAGCAAGGCGACAGAGTACATGCTCCCGAAGATGAAGGAGGGGGAGCACCTCCCCATACGCGAAGTGAACCTCGAGGAGAAAGAGACACAGCCGCCACCGCGTTTTACCCAGAGCAGGCTCATCCAGAAGATGGAGGAGCTCGGTCTCGGCACCAAGAGCACCCGGCACGAGGTGATACAGAAACTCATATCCCGGAAGTACGTGGAAGGAACACCGCTTCGACCGACTCTCGTGGGACGGGCAGTGATCGATTCGCTCGAGGATCATGCCGACACCATAACCCGGCCCGACATGACCCAGACCCTGGAGTCCCACATGCAACAGATAAAGGAGCGTGCGCGGAGCGGTGAGGACGTGGTCAGGGAATCGCGGAAGATGCTCCACTCGGTCTTTGAACAGCTGGAAGAGCATGAACAGGTGATCGGGTCGGAGATAATGGAGCAGACCGCCGAAGAGCTGACGCTTGGGCCCTGCCCGGTATGCGGACACGACCTGCGGATCCGGCACATGCGGGGCCAGACCCAGTTCATCGGCTGCACCAACTATCCTGACTGCAGTTTCAATATCAGCCTGCCCATGACAGCCTGGGGTTTTGCGGTCCGTACCGACCAGGTATGCATGACCCACGGGCTCCACCACGTGCGACTTGTCCGCAAGGGAGCACGGCCATGGGACATCGGCTGCCCGCTCTGTCACCACATCAGTTCCAACAGGGAGACGCTCAAGCTGATTCCGACATTGTCAGCCCCCATGCTCGATGCGCTGAATGCCAGCCACATCTACACCGTCTCCGAACTCGCCAACAGTTCTTTGGACAGGGTCTCGGCAGTGCTGGACGTGCCGCCTGATGTCGCAGAAAAGATCGGAACAGAGGCGAATGATGTCCTGGACCTTCTGAGGAGGAGATCGGACTGCCGGAAATTCGTGCGAAAACACCTCCCTCCCCGGAGGGGGAGAAGCCCCGCCTCGGTCATCAGGAAACTGCATGAAGCAGGGATCAATGATATCACCGATCTCTCCAATGCCGACAAAAAACTGTTGAAGAGTGTCGGGGTTGGTGAGAAGGAAGCCGAGACGCTTCTTTCCGAGTCACAAAAACTCCGCGCAAACAGGGAATTTAAGGAGATCGGGATACCTGCGGTAAGTCTGAAAAAATACCAGGCTGCAGGGATCATTGGCCCTTCGGATCTCCTCGACTATCCCTATGTCTACATCTCCGCCATATCCGGTGTCGGTCCCGACACCGTCTACCGGCACGTCGAGACAGTTGCACAGGCTCTCGGAAGAGACCTACCCGAGAAATACCCGAAAAACAGGGTAGAGAGGGGGAAAGAGGCACTTCTCGCGATCAGGGGGGTCGGTGAGACCATGTACGAGAGACTCCTCTCGGCAGGGATAATCGAGCCAAAACAGCTCCTCGGGGCAGATGCGAACGAGATCTCCCATAAGTCAGGCATTCCGGCCGAAAAGATCAGGGAGTTCCAGGAGATCGCCCGGAAAAACTTGACATAGATCGGAAAAGACTGCGAGGATTGGAAGGATATGAACACAAAATGGCAAAGCTGGGTCCACGTCACAAAGCTCGACCCTGACAAGAACCTTACGGCAGACGAGATCGCCGGTATCGTCACCAGCGGTACTGACGCCCTGATGCTCTCCGGGACGTTGAACGTCACACGTGAGAACATGGGACAGCTGCTCGCACAAGTCGCCGAATATGGCCTCCCTCTTGTCGTGGAGCCCGCCGGCCCCGAGGCAGTCATCTTTGACGGCGTGGATCTCCTGTTTGTCCCGAGCGTCCTGAATACGCCTGATGTCAGGTGGATTGTCGGAAAACACCGGGAGTGGGTTTCACAGCAGTGCGTTGACTGGAAACGCGTGGTGCCGGAGGCGTACATCGTTCTGAATCCTGCTTCATCGGTCGGAAGAGTGACCAGGGCGGAATGCGGCCTCTCGGCGTCCCAGGTCGCGGCCTATTCCGAGGTTGCGGAGCAGTACTTCCACTTTCCAATCATCTATATCGAGTACAGTGGCACCTACGGCGATCCGGCCATCGTCGAATCCGCCTGCAGGGCACTCGACTCCGCCCACCTCTACTATGGCGGCGGTATCGACTCGCCCGAGAGGGCGGAGGAGATGGCAAAGTTTGCGGATACCATCGTCGTCGGAAATGCCGTGTACGAGAAAGGTATCGATCTTCTGAAGGCCACAGTATTGGCGGTCAGGTAAGATTCCCCGTTTTTTTATGCCCCGGATAGATATAGTCCTGGTAAGCCCCCTCTACGATGGAAACATCGGGTTCTCTGCCAGGGTGATGAAGAATTTTGGATTTTCCAACCTGGTGCTGGTCGATCCCTGCCCGATCGGCGAGGATGGGGAGGCCCGGGCGGCACATGCGCAGGACGTGCTCCGCTCGGCAGAGGTGCTCTCACTTGAAGAGGTCTTTTCAAGGAGCGACATGGTCATCGCCACCACCGGAGAGGTGAGCAAGTCGGTCTGCCATTCCATGCGGATGCCCTACTATTCGCCGGAGGAGATCAGGGAACTCGTAAAGGAGATCGACGGACGGGTCTCAATCCTCTTTGGAAGAGAGAATTGGGGGCTGAATAACCGTGAGGTCGAGAGAAGCGACGTGATATGCACGATCCCCACCTCGCCCG
>LKUF01000492.1 GCA_001412335.1 Methanolinea sp. SDB | reverse complement strand
GGCGGCGTGCACTGCACGTGGAGTGTGGGATTCCCGGATATCCCACACAATGTCCCGGTCCATCAATCTTACCCACACCCGATAACAAAGAGCCAGAAAAAGATAGTTTAGCAGATCAGCCCGATTGCGCCGGTTGATGGAACAAAGAGAGATGAGATCTTTTTATAATTTTTTCAGGGATGAGAAGCCGATCAATCGAATGAATGCATCCGTTTCCGCAGACCATGTTCCGTTCAAATATCCTGGCATTATTGACCCGGATCCACCTTCCCGCTTCAAGAATGAGCATGTCGCCCTGGATGCTTATGATCCGCGGCAGGTCGGGAGCTGCAGGAATGAGGACATTGCCCTGGACAATGTGGTTTAAGACCAGGTTCTTCAGTCTCCTGAAAGGATCCATCGAACAATAATTCAGCAACGTGCGGGAGACTTTACTGAATGCCGCGTCCACCGGGGCAAATACGGTAAACGGCCCCGCCTTCATTATCATTTCTTCAAGCCGTGCTGTCCTGATGGAGGAGATGAATGTGGAGAAACGGCCATCTGCAAGCAGTAACTCGATAATATCCCTGTGAAGAACTCTTCTGTGCATCATGTATCCCCCCCGACCGGTTGAGCAGGTGGCAAGTCTGGAATGGTGTCCAAAGTTAAAATAGTTTTTGGCTTATAGAAATATTTATATAATATTTAGTCAGGACCGGAAGATTCCCGATCCTTTTCGCGTCCATGGGATACAGTTCATCGGCTCCCTGATCAAGAGACGGATGGACCAACCTTGAAATCACCGTCTTCCGGGCTAAAAGGCGACGAATATATCTTTTCCCGGGAGAATGGAACAGGTTTGCGGATGGGGGCAGTCCTTATATTGCCAGGATTTGTGGCCGAAAATTTTTCCCGGGTATGACACATTGAGCATGATACACGAGCCATGATCCCTTCTCTTCGTGAAATGTTGGATCCATGCGGGCCGGCAAACGATCACCACTCTCTTGACTGGCAGATCCTGGATATAAAACAGCTTCTCATTGTAGGAATCATTAAAATAGTGTACCAAAAATTGCATTATATGAGATCCAATAAACAAGAATGGAATGGGAAGCTCGTGAAGGGATTGTTCCTGCTTCCAGTAGTGATCATGATAATTGCGGGATGCACCGGGCAACCATCCACTCCGCCAGTCACACCCGAACAGACTACGAAAACCCCAATGGAATTTACAGAGAACGATAATGGGAGAACCGTCACGATGCCAGAAGGAACAGAGTTCCGCGTAAGCCTGAAAGGCAACCCCACCACGGGTTACAGCTGGAACGCAACGCTATCTGCGGGACTGGTACTTCTTGATTCCAATTTTACGACAGATGCGCATTCTGAAGGAATGGTCGGAGTCGGCGGAGTATTCTTCTGGGACATACGGGCAATGGAGAAGGGAACATGGGAATTCTCGGCCATGTACATGAGACCATGGGAACCTGTTACCGGCGAAGAGGATACATTTTCCATGACCTGTATCGTCGAATAAAACGAAAAAAATCATTTTTCTCCCCTGCCGGTTAATCGGATTTTCTAGATTGGATCCAGGTTCTTTTGATCCGGAAAAAATACCTCTCCAGTACGCCGACCCCATGTATCATTGCCCCACCCCAAGCAGTTCCTGGTATATGGCGCAATTCTCGCCATCGTGGCAGACAAATATCACCTTTTCGATGGTTTCATCCCTTTCCAGGAACTCCTTTACCACTCTCACCGCGATTCCCGCCGCTCTCCGGCGGGGAAACCCATATGCTCCCGTACTGATTGCCGGGAACGCGAGAGTTCTTACCCCATGTGTCTTCGCCAGTTCAAGTGTCTTGTGGTAGCAGGATGCCAGGAGGGCATCTTCATCCCTGCTTCCGCCATGCCATACCGGGCCAACGGTATGGATAATGAAGCGTGCCGGCAGGCGATACGCGGACGTTATCACTGCCTTCCCGGTTGCACATCCATGCAGTTTCCGGCATTCCTCGAGCAGGCCGGGGCCTGCACACCTGTGTATGGCACCATCCACTCCGCCACCCCCGAGAAGTGTCTCGTTGGCCGCATTCACAATGGCATCCACCTGGATTCCTGTGATATCTCCCCAAATGACGGTGATTCGTTCCCGCCAGCTGCCCTCTTCAATCATTTTTTTTCTTCTTCTCACCCGATCTCTCTGTCCCGGGGTTCATCCATGCTCCCGAACCTGTACCCCTTGAGATCGACCAGGATCCGGATAAATCCAAATTCACGGAAACTCTGGTTGATCATATCCTTCACTGAGATTAATCTTGAGAGATCGCCGGGTATAACCTCTATAACAGCTGTATCATAAAAAACCCGGACACGTACGGGGGAAAATCCCAACCCGCGAAGGCAGCTCTCTGCAGCCTCTATCTTCTCAAGCGTGTGGAGGGTTATCTCATCTCCATAGGGAATCCTTGTCGCAAGGCATGTCCCGGAGGGTTCGTTCCAGAAAGAGAGTCCACATTGACGGGCAATTGACCGTATATCATCTTTCGAGATCCCGCATTCGAC
>LKUF01000491.1 GCA_001412335.1 Methanolinea sp. SDB | reverse complement strand
ACCAGCTTTGAATCGATTAAAAAATCGACTAAAGAAGAATAGTTAACTAATATAGATAAACTCTTCTGATTTTTTCTTTTGTTGGCTCGTAATGCCTGAAAGAAGATTAATTATTTTGTATTAATTGATATGTTAATTAACATAATTTGCCTTAAAAAGCCCGGAAAACCCTGCGATCTACAAGGTTCTCCAGGGTCATATAGTAAAGCTAATATAATATATGGGAAATTGTCTGATTTCACACCATGAAAGCCTCGTTCCAGGCAGATGTGAGAACAATTTCAGAGGCTTTTTTTGAGCGGATCGCGCATAAAATGACGGTTTTTTTCTCCTGAGATCACCGGTAGCGCCTGCAGTGTATAGAAAGTGGGTTTTTTCATCCCGGAGTGGAGGTTTTGGGAGCAGGCAGGAACCGGTCTTTTTCATCCCATCCTCCGGTGCGGGGCAATTAGAAACGTTCTTCTATCAACATCATGTTATGTCTGTGTAAAAGAGGTAATGGAATGGAGATTAACGGTGTACCTATTGACGATACCTACGCGGAAGCGTTTCCTACCTGGATTTCCAGGATAATAATCACTGCAGTGACCGAAGAGTGGGCGTACCGGGCTGCTGTCGAAGCAACCGGCTTCGCCACATCCGCCATCGGCTGTCCCTGCGAGGCAGGGATCGAGGGAATACTTGCTCCCGATGAAACCCCCGACGGAAGGCCAGGCATATCCATCCTGATATGCGCATCCAAGAAGAAACTGAAGGAACAGGTTGTTGAGCGCCTGGCCGAGTGCGTTCTGACCTCGGCCACGACGGCAGTATTCGACGGCCTTCCTGATGCAGAAGAGAAGATTCCGGTAAAACTGCATTTCTTCGGTGACGGGTACGAGTACAAAAAGGAAGTAGGCGGCCGAAACTGCTGGGTAATCCCGATCATGGAGGGTGAATATGTCGGGGAAGAAGAGTTTGGAATCGTCAAGGGCGTCGCCGGCGGTAATTTCTTCGTCATGGGAGAGAACCAGATGGCAGCCCTGATGGGTGCCCAGGCGGCAGTCGATGCGATCTCCTCTGTATGCGGGGTTATCACCAGTTTCCCCGGCGGAGTCGTTGCGAGCGGATCCAAGGTGGGCTCGAACAAGTACAAGTTCATGCCTGCCAGCACCAATGAAAAATACTGCCCGACACTCCGTGAGAAGGTGCCCGACAGCAAGATACCCGAAGGGGTGAAGGCAGTATACGAGATCGTTATCGACGGCCTGGACGAGGAATGCGTTGCCGAGGCGATGGCAGCGGGGATCAATGCAGCCGTCATGGTCCCTGGTGTCAGGTACATCAGCGCAGGCAACTTCGGGGGCAGTCTGGGTCCCTTTAAGTTTGAACTCTCCAAAATTCTTTAAATTTCTTTTTTTTCAGGGATCAAACGATCTTCTTAAATAGATTTGTTGCCGAATATCCTGTTAACGATATTTTCGGTGACAAACACATGCACACCTATACTCCCGAAATGGTCCGGAACAGGTTCGGCCCGCTCTTCTGCAGAAAATTTCTTGTAATGGTGGATGAAAAACGCGGGCTTGCGCAGATCGTCGAGCATTGCCGGGCCCGGGGACCGATCGAATGGGACGCCGCAAACAGGATGCGTGCCGGTGGCGCCTGCGAGTCCTGCTCAGTCGAGGGGACGTCCATGACCATGACCGCACGTCTGGGGAGTTTTCCTGTCCACTTCGGTGCTGCTTCGAAAGAGATCGGCGGCCAGGCGCTGGAAGGGGTATCGGTCGCAGGCGACGAGGTGATCACGTCCTGGGCCGGCATGGCAGGTGCCGGCGTCGGAGTGGCAGCCTGCCTGCCCCAGGCGCCAGGAGTGATCCGCGTGGAATATCCCACAGAAGATGACCTGGTGGTGGGCGGTGCACGCACAAACCGGGTGCGGATCACGAGTCCGCTGTATGAGAAGGTGACGATCGGAATCGACGACACCGATACAAAGACAAAAGGAGCCACCTGGGTCATGGCCCTCAAGTGTGCCGAAGGGCTCGATATGGATGGCGTGGAGTTCCTGAACATGAGGCTCGTCCAGCTGAACCCCGAAGCACCGAAGAAGACCACCAACTGCGTGGGTTCTGCACTGAACTTTGCAGTGAGACCCGGTGCGGTCCAGGCCCTCCTTGACTATGTGAATACGTTTGTCAGTGAGAACACTTACAGCGACGACACGGGTATCGCTGTCTTTTCAGGAATCGAGCCCCTCGAACCGGGCGAGCTCTGGAATGATACTGCAAAAGATGTGAAAACCAGGATAATGACCAGGGAAGAGGCTGAATCGGCAGCAGCGGAACTTGGCATCACCTTCATCGATCGGTTCGAGAGCAAGGGAAGGATCGGGGCCCTCGGAGCTGTTTTGTGGGCGAACAGGGGAATCGAAGCGGCAGGTCTCTATGGAGAAACTACCTGAGCCCTACATCATCCATTATCCCCGGATAGTGGGGATAGCGGACGAGAACGGGGAAAACGTTGAATTAATCGAATTCTTCGACTGCATCGGCGGGGCGATGTGGTCAAGGCTCCACTACGCCAGGAGCCCGCTTGTCAGGAGTGTGCGAAACGTAGGACCGACCATGCGGTACCTGCTCACTCCCGGGCAGGCCAATCTGAATCTTGTGGGGTCTGCTTTTCCGGCAGGGATCTGTGGTGTCTCCCTCGATGACCGGGAGATCGCCGTCTCCTATCTTGGTATGGGCGGAGGCGGCGTGGGGGCTTCAAGCTGCAGGTCGTTTGCCGGCGGAGTCACCAGGTGCCGGACGGATCCGTCAGGCGGAGGGCGTACGGCAGGATCAACAGTCTGGATCCCCAGGAACCAGAGGGTCCTTATCGGGGTGGACGATACAGACACACCTGAAGAGGGTGCGACATGGACACTCGCGCACAATATCGCACGGGCTGTCGAAGATGACGAATCGTGCTATCTCTCGCATACCATCGTGCAGCTCTTCCCGGTCGAGTTTCGGACGAAGAACTGCGTGAGTATCGTCTGCGAGTTCGCAACCACGAATCCCGGCCGCCTGATCGGGAGATATCGCTCGCTGCTTGAGCGGTATACGCTCTCGGAAGATACCGGTATGGCAGCATATACGGGATTTGATCCGGTCGAACTCGTGGAGTTTGCCTGGGAGGCGAAACGCGGCCAGGTCGATCCCGGCGCGATAGAAAGCCTGTGTTCGGGCCGGCTTCGCCTGGTGATGAAAGGACGGGGGATCGTGGGCGCGGTGGCGGCCATTCCATTCTACACGCGATACGAGGAGGCACTCCTGTTATGCACTGGAAAGAGTTGAAAGCCCAGCTCCTCTCTATCGGTTCGGCCCGCCTTACCGGGGAGCCTGCGGCCCGCTATGTATCCCGGTCAGCAGCAGGTCCTGGGGCCGGCGGAGAGGGTTCGGTCTTCTTTGCCGTCGGCAAACGGCGTGTGAGGCTCGGCCTGGACTCTTCGTCGCCGGTATCGATACGCCACCTGGGAGATGGGCGGGCCGAGATGACTGTCGGCGGCGAGTCCATAACCGGGCAACTGGAGCCCGTGGCCCTTCACTGCCCCCGCCAGGCCTACATCACCGTGACCGGCAGCTGCATCTACCGGTGCCGCTACTGCGAGGTCCCGGAGATTGGAGGAAAGAGAAAGAGCATCGGGGAGATCGTCGCACTGGTGGAGAGTGTCATCGACCGTATCGATTCGATATCGATAACGAGCGGCGTTCTTTCTACTCCCGAGGAGGAGGAGAAGTATGTCCTGGAGGTGATCAGGGAGCTTGGCAGGTTCGGTATTCCCATCGGCGTCTCCATCTATCCGACGGAGAAGACGCCCGAAAACCTCGCGAGCCTCGGTGTCGATGAGGTCAAGTTCAATATCGAGGCCGCGACAGAGTCTCTTTTTTCAGAGATGTGCCCTGGTCTTGACTATACCCTGATGTGGGACGTCCTCGAACGTTCGGTGGGACTTTTCTCCCGGAACCACGTCTTTTCGAACGTGATAGTGGGTCTTGGCGAGACCGACGGGGAGATGGAGGCCTGCATCAGAAAGCTTACCGGAAAGGGTGTCATCCCGGTCCTTCGACCCCTGAATCCTGCCGCCCGGCTCTCGGAATTTGAGCGTCCGTCCCCGGAGCGGCTCCTGAAGCTGTACGAAATCCAGAAGAATGCCCTTCTCCTGGCCGGGCTTGATCCCTCGCAGGCGAAATCCATGTGCGTGGCATGCAGCGGCTGCGACCTTGTGCCATGGAGGGATGAATGACCGGATCTTCGGGAGAAGAGATCATTGCGGAGGCCGTCCTCGCCTGTGCGGACCGCTGTTATGCAGTCCCCGGGTACCCGGTGAGCGGCATTGCGGAGAAGACCGGAGCCGAGATCGTGATATCCGAGAAGGTGGGGATGGAATACGCACTTGGCGACTCCATTTCAGGGAGAAGAGCGGCGGTGGTAATGAAGAATGTCGGGATTAACGCGTGTGCCGATCCCCTCATACAGGCTGTCACACAGGGTCTCTGGAGAGGCGTGATCATTCTCGCCGGGGATGACATCGAAGCCGCAGGATCCCAGAACGCACAGGATTCCCGGTATTACGGCGAACTGGCGCAGGTACCCGTTCTTGAGCCCGGCCCGGAGACCTGCTTTCCTGCCGTCGAAGCTGCGTTTGAGGCGTCTGAGCGGTTTTCCAGGCCTGCAATCGTCCGCCTGACTCCCGATCTCCTCTTCGGAACGGGTGTCGCTGACCGGGTGCAACGAGTCGATCTGGACGGGCGGCTGGCAGACACCGGCCTTACGATGAAGGGAAAGACCATGGAGGCAGAGCGGGCTTTTGGGGAGATGTTCCGGTGGTCTCGCGAATCGCCGCTGAACCGGATCTCGGGCGGAGACCTGGGAGCAGGTGCTGTGCGGGCCGAATCCCGGATAGTGACCGTGTACCCGCCCCCGGCAACACCGGATCTCCTGGCCGGTGTGAAGGAGCTTGGAAGGCCTTTTATCAGGGAGCACCGCCTGGTTGCACCGCCTGCGGGATGTGCGGCTCCGGAACGGATGGAGGAGAGAGGCTATTTTCGCACGTTGTGTCGTGAATGCCCGTACAGACTGCTTTTTTCGCTCCTGGAGGAGAATGGGATGAGGACCGTGGCAGATGCCGGGTGCTCGATCCTTACCATGAACCCGCCGTACCGAATCAGCATTGCAAGTTTTGGACTTGGTTCGGCAATAGGTGTCGCTGCCAAAAGCACAGGGACTGCCTTGATCGGTGATTACGCAATCCTCCAT
The DNA here is from genome assembly GCA_001412335.1 of Methanolinea sp. SDB. Classification (GTDB taxonomy): domain Archaea; phylum Halobacteriota; class Methanomicrobia; order Methanomicrobiales; family Methanospirillaceae; genus SD8. The sequence continues at coordinate 1,326 of LKUF01000491.1, read as the reverse complement.
TCCGGTCTTCCAAGCCTTATCGATGTGTATGAAAAGAAGACTCCCCTGCTCTGCATTGTCCTGGTAAACCGGTGCATGGGGATGACCGGTGGCCAGTCCTCGTATGAGCCATACAAATACCTGGAGTGGGCCGATCCGGTGGTGATCGGGGCCGATGACAGAGAGCGGCTCGAAGAATTTATCCGTCCGGCAGACAGGCCGACGACGGTGCTGGTATCCGGAGTGTGTCCGGAAGAGAGAGAACATGAAACCGTGGCATATTGAGATCTGTGACGTGACCCTCAGAGACGGAGAACAGACTCCCGGGGTCTCCTTTACCTGTGAAGAGAAGCAAAAAATCGCGCAAATGCTCGATCAGATCGGCATCGAGGTGATCGAGGCAGGGTTCCCCGTGGTATCGCCATATGAGAAGGACTGTGTGAGATCCATCGCAGGAATGGGTCTTGATGCACGGGTATGCTGCCTGGCCCGTGCACGAAAGACCGACGTGGAAGCTGCCATCGATTGCGGGGTGGACATGGTGAGTATCTTTATTGCAACCTCCGATCTCCACATCCGCCACAAATACAGGAAACCTCGCGATGTGGTCCTCTCCGATGCACTGCAGATGATCGACCTTGCAAAAGACCACGGTCTCGAGGTGCGGTTCGCTGCAGAGGACGCATCAAGGACCGAATTGGCCTTCCTGAAGAACGTGTATGGAAAGGGCCGGGAGCACGGTGCCGATCTCGTCTCGTTCGCCGATACGGTGGGTTGTCTTCTCCCCACAGAGATGTATACGATCATGTCTGAACTGGTCTCATTCTCAAAAACCCCGCTCTGCGTCCACTGTCATAACGATCTGGGGTGTGCAACCGCCAACACAGTGACTGCGGCCGAGGCCGGGGCCTTCCAGCTCCACACCACCGTAAACGGTATCGGCGAACGGGCAGGAAACGCTGCTCTCGAGGAGGTGCTCGTATCAGTCCAGGTGAAAGGTGGTGTGGAGAGATATGATCTCTCGCACCTGCTTGCCCTCTCGAAGATGGTTGAGGAGTTCTCGGGGATACGCATGGAGAAGACAAAACCCGTTGTGGGCGAGCACGCCTTCGCCCATGAAAGCGGGATTCACATAGCGGCAATTCTTGAAGACCCCTCCACGTATGAGTATTTCATGCCTGAACTCGTTGGACAGGAGCGGCGGTTCATCCTCGGCAAGCACACCGGCAAGAAGGCGCTCGAGCATGTCGTGGCAGGACTTGGATATTCGCTCAACGAGGAACAGATCTGCCAGATCCTTGACGAGGTGAAGGAACTGGGGGAGAGCAAGTGCGGGATCACACCCGA
>LKUF01000490.1 GCA_001412335.1 Methanolinea sp. SDB | reverse complement strand
AATCCCTGCTTACCCTACCCGGCGGATATCCCCCGCGGGGGCCGGGGGTGCAACCCCCGTCGTCACTCCCCAATCTACCGTGGAGGTTAAAGGAGAGGAAAGAACAGGGGAGATCCCGGGATGAGAACAATCCCTCTCCCCAATACTCATCACTCCCCGAGCCTCGCCTCAAGGTTCCGTATCCGGTCCCGGATGACGATCGCAGCCTCGAAGTCGAGGTTCTCGGCGGCCCGGTGCATCTCGGCATCGAGTTCCACGATCATGTTCGGGATGTCGACCTTTGGAATGTGCTTGGTGTCTTTCAGGTCCACCTCTTTTTCCCGGACGGGTTTTTTGATCGTCTGGGGGGTGATGCCGTGCAACTGGTTGTATGCAACCTGGAGGGTCCTCCTCCGTTCGGTCTCGGCGAGGGCCTCCCGTATCGAGCCGGTCAGGGTATCGGCATAGAGGATGACCCGGGAATTGACGTTCCGGGCCGCACGGCCGATGATCTGGATGAGGCTTCGTGCGTCCCGAAGGAATCCTTCCTTGTCGGCGTCGAGGATGCCGATGAACCCCACCTCGGGGATGTCGAGCCCCTCCCTGAGAAGGTTTATCCCGACCAGGACATCGAAACGGCCGAGCCTGAGCTGCCGTATGATCTCGGTCCGCTCGAGTGTGTCGATCTCGGAATGGAGGTACCGGGCCCGGATTCCCTGTTCTGCGAGGTACTCGGTCAGCTCTTCTGCGAGTTTCTTCGTGAGCGTCGTCAGGAGGACACGGTCGCCCCGTTCGATTGTCGAGCGGATCTCTCCGATGACGTCCTTCACCTGTCCGGCGGTCTTCCGCATCTCGACGACAGGGTCGACGAGGCCCGTCGGCCTGATGATCTGCTCGACGACCCGGGCGGAGTGCGAAAGCTCGTAGTCACCGGGGGTCGCCGAGACGAAGACCACGTTCTTCATGTACCGCTCGAACTCCGGAAACATCAGGGGGCGGTTGTCAAATGCACTTGGAAGGCGGAAGCCGTACTCGACGAGTGCCTGCTTCCGCGACCGGTCACCGCGGTACATCCCGTGGAGCTGCGGGATGGTCTGGTGGCTCTCGTCGATGA
>LKUF01000489.1 GCA_001412335.1 Methanolinea sp. SDB | reverse complement strand
GTCCAGAATACGGTCTCCGGGGCGAAGGTCATCTCCTCCCTGGGTTCGGAACTCACCTTTGATTCAGGGGAGACCAGGGCGTACGTGGTGGACCGGGGCACGCTCGACCTGGAGATGGCTGCCGCTGCCGCAGACGCCGGTGCGGACGTGCGTGTCAGGACCGCGTACGCGGGGAGATGCGGGTCTTCCATCATCACGAGGGGGGCGTCCGGGAGGCGTGAGATCCCCTTCAGGATCCTCGTCGCCGCAGACGGTCCGCGGAGCAGCATCGCCCGTGACCTGGGGATGGAGAGGGCAAGGGTGTTTCTCGCCGGCATACAGTGCGAGATATGCAGAGAGATGGATCCGCGGTTCGTTGAACTCTACCCCGACGCATCGCCCGAGTTCTTCGGCTGGATAATACCCTCGGGGGGAGGGAGGGCGAGGGCCGGGCTCTGCGGTCTCCAGGACGTAAAGTCACGATTTCTGTCGTTTATCAAGCGGTACGGCCACGGATGCATGCACCTTGTGACCGGCACCATCCCGTTCGGGGTGATGCCCCGGACATATGGCCGTCAGACCCTGTTCATCGGTGATGCGGCGGGATTCGCCAAGCCCACGTCGGGCGGGGGGGTGTATACCGGTGTCCGTTCCGCCGTCCATGCAGCTGATACGGCACGCATCGCCTGCGAAACAGGGGATCTCTCGGATGGCTGCCTGCACGGATACGAGCGGGCGTGGAAGGACGACTTCGGAAGGGAACTCGCCCTCGGGTTCCGCCTCTTCTCGGCACGTCGATCTCTTGGGCCAAAAGAGATGGACAACCTGGTCCGTTTCCTCTCGAAGGACGAGGTGATACGGGAGATCGTGTCGTTTGGGGACATGGATCGGCCGGGCATCCTGGTCAGGCGATTATTCAAAAATCCCAAATTTTACCCAATTTTGTGGCAATTACTGCGGAATGAATTGCATGAGAAAATTAAATAATAATCTTTTTTAACTATTAATTAATACGATCGTATATATTTGTATTAACAAGGTGTTCTCATGCATATTCCGGACGGATTCATCCCACTCCTCCAGACGATAATCTACTGGATAATCGCGCTGGTATTCATCGCACTTGCCCTCCGCTGGGCAAGAAAGGAACTGTCAGAAGAGAAGGTCCCCATTGTTGCGGTCCTTGCCGCAGCGATATTTGCCATACAGGCCTTCAACCTCCCCGTTGGCATGGGGACATCGGGCCACCTCGTTGGAGGCGCACTTGCCGCGATCATCCTGGGGTCACCATATGCGGCGGTTTTCATCCTCTCCATCGTCCTCATCATCCAGGCTGTCATCTTCGGTGACGGCGGGATAACGACCATGGGCGCCAACATCGTCAACATGGGTGTGATCGGCGGGTTTGTCGGGTTCTACGCATTCACCGGGTTCAAATCAGTCATCAAAAACCCCTACATCTCCGCGGGTATTGCGGCATGGTTCGCCTGCTTCATTCCGGCACTGGCAGCCTCCGTCGAACTCTGGATCGCCGGCACATTCCCCCTTGTCAGTGGAATGGTTGCAATGGGGACATATCACGCTGCTATCGGCGTCATTGAAGCAATCATCACTGCCGTCGCCGTCTACCTCATATGGCATGCCAGGCCGGAACTCGACTGGAGCACGACAGAGCAGGTTGATCTAGGGGGGGTGACTGCGGCATGATGGAGACGAAACACTTCGTGATCGCAGGTATCGCCATAGCTGTGATCATCGGGCTCGTGGCAATCTTTTTCGCCTCGGCAGATCCCGACGGACTGGAGAGCAGTGCGCTGGTGCTCCAGGGAGACAAGACACTCACCGGGGAGACTCCCCCTGACGCCGAACTCACGGAAGATCTGCATGGCGGTTTCTCCTATGAATCACCGATGCCCGATTACGAACTGCCCGATACCGGTATCCCGGGCCAGGTAATCGCCATGCTGGTCGGAATCGCGATCAGCTTCATCATCGTGCTCGGTGTGGCCCGTGTCGCGTCCGGGAAGAAGGAAGCGAAAAACGGATAAAATTTATTCTTTTTTCACACAGGTACATTCAATGCACCTGATCGAGACCAGAGATCTCACGTATGTCTACCCTGGCGGTGTCACCGGCCTGCACGGCGTCAACTTCATCGCTCCACGAAATGCCCGTATTGCCGTTATCGGAGCAAATGGCGCTGGAAAGAGCACCCTTTTCAAGCACTTCAACGGAATCATGAAACCGACATCCGGCCAGGTCCTGGTACATGGGGAGCCGATCACACGAGCAAACATCCGCGAAGTGAGAAAGATGGTCGGGGTGGTCTTCCAGAACGCCGATGACCAGATATTCTCTCCGACCGTCGAGCAGGATGTGGCTTTCGGTCCCACCAACCTGGGTCTCGACGAAGAGACCGTGCAGCACAGGGTGCAGGAGGCCCTGAGGATGGTGGGAATGGAGGACCGGGCGACGAGGGTTCCACACCACCTGTCAGGGGGGGAGAAGAAACGCGTCGCGATAGCGGGAATCATCGCGATGGAGCCGCAGGTCCTGGTCCTTGACGAACCCACCGCCGGTCTCGACCCGCAGGGCGTCTCCGATCTCGTCGGGTTCATCAATTCACTCTCCCGCACGTACGGAATGACGGTGATCTTCTCAACCCATGATGTCTCACTTGTCCCGGAGATTGCCGAGTATATCTATGTCATGGGCGGGGGAAAGATCGTCGCCCACGGGAACATGAGCGACATCTTCGAAAAAGATGAGTTGCTCACCTCGGTGAGGCTCGACCTGCCCTGCATCCCGAAACTGATCAGGAGTCTCTGGGAGCATGGAATAGAGATCGACATGGCCTACACCCAGAAGGACGCAGAATCGGCATTCCTGCGGGCATTCAGGGGATCGGGATGATCGAGGATCTCTTTCTCATCGAGAAGCAGACCTACAGGGACAGCTTCATCCACCGGCTCGACGCGAGAGTCAAGATCATCATCTCGTTTGCGGCGATCATCGCCATGGTAGCGGTTCCGTATTCCACCACCGTCTACTCGGTGGGAGCCCTCCTCATTATATTTTTCCTGGTTCTCTGGGTTTTCTCCCGCCTCCCGCCATCGGTATACATCTGGAGGCTGGTGATGGTCCTTCCGTTTGGAATCTTCATCATCGTCGCCCAGATATTTTTTACCAATCCCCACTACGCGGTATTTCACCCCATCGTCACCCTGCCCCTCAATATCCATATCTATGCTGAGTCAGTTGAATTCGCCACGATACTCCTGGTCAAGTTCCTGGTCTGCATCTCGTTCATCATTCTCCTCTCCTCCACGACAAAGATGCAGGATCTCCTTGAAGGTGCCGGGCGGCTTGGATTTCCGCCCGAGTTCTCCCTCATCATGGGGTTGATGATCCGGTACCTCTTCGTCTTCGCCTACATGTACCGCAAGGTCACCGAGGCACTCGAGACCCGGTGTTTCAATCCCCTGTCACGCGAGATACCATGGAAGTACCGTATCAGGATGCTTGGGTATACCATAGGCACCATGTTCGTCCGGGCTTATGAACAGGGGGAGAGGACGTACTATGCCATGCTCTGCAGGGGATATGACAGGGACAGCCGTCTCTTCATCAGGAAGAAACCGCTCGTCCCAGGGGACTGGTGTTTTCTCGTTTGCGGGTTGGTCGTGGTGGTAGCAGCCCCGGTCCTCGTGTGGTTAGGTGTCATCCGGCTCATCTGACCCACACATTTTTTTGGCGACGACCCAATCTTCTGACATGGAATCCAAATTCGGGAAGGGGTTTATCACCAGTCTGACACTCATCTGCAGGCATTTTGCACTGCCCCCCGAACAGGCTTTCTACGGGGCGGCGGACCATCTTGACGGCCTCGTCGTGCCCGACCAGTTCAGGGGGACAGAGATAGACGAACTCGTGACACGACTCCGGAAGAGGATCGTCTGGCACCAGCCGGGATCCGGCGATGCAGACGAGGCGCATGAGATCATCCGGATCCTTGACCGGCTGGCCGTCGAGATCGACAGGGCGCTGGGAATAAAAGACCCTGATATGGGCAAATTCCACTAGCGGGTCAGCAGTATCCGACTAATATAATTAAGAGGATAAAAAACCAATACTTAGTGTGAATTTGATTTTGTCTACCTATGCGTGTTTTTTAGCGGAGGGCATGAATGAACGATACATATGATGCGTCACACATAACGGTACTTGAGGGCCTCCAGCCTGTCAGGGAGAGGCCCGCCATGTATATCGGGAGTACCGACACCCGCGGACTTCACCACCTGGTATATGAAGTCGTTGACAACTCCATCGACGAGGCGCTTGCCGGGGCATGCAATTCTATCTGGGTGATACTGAATAAGGACGGATCCGTCACCGTCACCGACAACGGGCGTGGTATTCCTGTCGATACCATGCAGAAGAACAACAAGAGCGCCCTTGAGATCGTGCTCACGGTCCTGCATGCCGGCGGAAAGTTCGACAAGAGCACATACCAGGTCTCCGGTGGTCTCCACGGTGTCGGTGTGTCGGTGGTCAACGCACTCTCCACCTGGCTTGGGGCGACCGTGTACCGGGACGGGTACATCTACGAGATGGGGTTTGAGCGGGGGAAGATGACAAACCCTCTCCGGAAGAGGGAGGAAACTCTCCAGGAGCTCCTGGATCGCTATCGCCAGTGGTATGGGGGAAAGGCCCCCTACAGGGGCGGGGAACGGAAGGAGTTTCTAGAGAGGTTCGCATCACGCATGTCGGGAACCGTGATCTCATTCTCTCCCGATGATACAATATTCGAGACCACGAAGTTCGATTACGATGTGCTGGCCCACCGGATGCGTGAACTCGCATTCTTAAACTCCGGAATCCGGATCGAGATCCGCGATGAAGGGACAGGCGACACCGATACGTTCATGTACGAGGGAGGTATCGCAGAGTATGTCAGGTATCTCAATTCCGGGGCGCAGACGACCCACCCCGACGTGATCTACCTTGGAAAGAAGGACGAAGAGAACCTGGTAGAGGTGGATGTGGCCCTCCAGTATGTGAACAGCTACTCGGAGCAGGTCTTCTCCTATGTAAACAGCGTGAACACGCGCGAGGGAGGAACACACCTGGAAGGGTTCAGGAGTGCCATCACGAGGGCCATCAACAACTCTGCACGAAAGAACAACCTGGTAAAAGACAGTTCCCTCTCGATCAGGGGGGACGATGTGCGCGAAGGACTGACGGCAATCATCAGTGTCAAGGTCGCAAACCCCCAGTTCGAAGGCCAGACCAAGATGCGGCTTGGCAACTCCAATGTTCGCGGTATCGTCGATTCCCTTGTGTACCAGTCGCTCTCCGAGTATTTCGAGGAGAACCCGAAGGTGCTCTCTGCAATCGTTGAGAAGGCCATCGCTGCTGCCAGGGCGAGGGAGGCTGCCAGGAATGCACGGGAGCTTGCCCGGAGAAAGAGCACGCTCGAGAGCTCGGGGCTGCCCGGCAAACTCGCGGACTGTTCCGAGCGTGATCCGAAAAAGAGCGAGATATACATCGTGGAAGGAGATTCTGCGGGTGGATCGGCAAAACAGGGAAGAGACCGGAAATTCCAGGCGATTCTTCCGCTGAGGGGAAAGATCCTGAATGTCGAGAAGGCGACACCCCACAAGATCCTGAAGAATGCAGAGATCCAGGCGCTCGTATCGGCAATCGGAACGGGCATCGGCGAACAGTTCGATCCGGAAAAGGCCCGGTACCACCAGGTGATCCTGATGACCGATGCCGACGTCGACGGCGCCCATATCCGCACGCTTCTCCTGACGTTCTTCTTCCGGTACATGAAACGCCTGATAGAAGAGGGATATGTCTATATCGCCCAGCCCCCGCTCTTCCGCATCTCAAAGGGCAAGCAGGAGCGTTACGTCTTCCGGGAAGACGAGATGAAAACGGCTGTCGAGGAGCTTGGTGAGAAGGGTGTCAGCGTCCAGCGATACAAGGGTCTTGGAGAGATGAATGCCGAACAGCTCTGGAACACGACGATGGATCCCGAGCAGAGGGTGCTCAAGCAGGTGACGATCGAGGATGCCTCGTATGCCAACGAGATCTTTGAAAAACTGATGGGCGAGGACGTGAACGCCCGCAGGGACTTTATCAAGAGACATTCCCAGGAGGTGAGAAACCTTGACGTCTGATCGGACGGATTCGGCAGAATACAAGGCTGCTGCACATATTATCCCGGTAAACATCGAGGACGAGATGAAGTCCTCGTATATCGACTATGCGATGAGCGTCATCATCGGGAGGGCGATTCCCGACGTGAGGGACGGTTTGAAACCAGTCCACCGCCGTTCCCTCTTCTCCATGTGGGAGATGGGCAACACAAGCGACAAGCCCACCAAGAAGAGTGCGAGAGTGGTCGGAGACGTGATGGGGAAGTACCACCCCCACGGTGATGCTGCGATCTATGACACCATCGTCAAGATGGCGCAGCCGTTCTCGTACCGGTACCCCCTCGTCGAGGGCCAGGGAAACTTCGGCTCCATTGACGGCGATTCCGCTGCAGCCATGCGTTATACCGAGGTGAGGCTGAACCCGATTGCAGAGGAGCTTCTCCAGGACCTCGAGAAGGATACCGTGTCATTCGTCCCCAACTTCGACGAGTCCCTCAAGGAACCGACCGTGCTTCCCGCCCGGGTGCCGAACCTCCTCGTGAACGGCTCGAGCGGTATCGCGGTGGGGATGGCCACCAACATGCCCCCGCACAACATCAGGGAGGTCTGCACGGCGGTATGCCGGTACCTGGAGGAACCCGAGATCACGGTCGAGGAGCTGATGCAGATCATGCCCGGGCCGGATTTCCCTACCGGCGGAGTGATCATGGGCAGCGAAGGCATCCGGGCCGCCTACAAGACCGGTCACGGGAAAGTGATCGTCCGCGGAGTCGCCGAGATCGAGGAGCGGGGTGCGAAAGGTGAACGGATTATCATCACGGAGATTCCGTTTCAGGTCAACAAGGCCCGGCTCATCGAATATATTGCAAATCTTGTCAAAGACAAGAAGATCGAGGGGATATCCGATATACGGGACGAGTCGGACAAGGACGGGCTGCGGGTCGTCATCGAGCTCAAGAAGGGCACTGTCGGCGGGATCATCTTAAACCAGCTCTACAAGCACACGGCGCTCGAGTCAACCTTCGGTATCATCAACCTTGCAATCGTGGACAACCAGCCGAAATATCTCTCTCTCCCTGCAATCATCGAGCACTTTGTCGTTCACAGGGTGGAGGTCATCCGGCGAAGGAGCGAGTTTGAGAAGAAGAAAGCGGAAGACAGGGTCCATATATTACATGGGCTGCTCCTGGCCCTCGACCGCATCGATGAGGTTATCGCGGCCATCAGGGCATCCGACACCGCTGAGACGGCGAAAAATACCCTCATCGCACGGTTCGGACTCGATGAAGTCCAGGCGTCCGCGATCCTCCAGATGCAGCTCCGGAGACTGGCGGCGCTCGAACAGAAGAAGATACTGGACGAGAAGGAAGCCCTCGACCTGGAGATCGCACGGCTCGCGGAGATACTCTCTGATGAGAAGAATATCCGGGCCGAGATCCGGAAGGAGCTAAAAGGGGTCGTCCACAAATATGGCGATAACAGGCGGACAGCCATCAGCCACGATTTTACCAGTATCGAGACCGAGGATATGATCGAGAACAAGAAGGTGCTGGTCTCGCTCACCTCGGAGAACTACATCAAGAGGATGGACCTTGACACCTACCGCCAGCAGCGTCGGGGCGGAAGGGGCATCATCGGTATGTCCACCAAGGAAGGTGACTATGTGGAGTCCGTATTCGTGGCAAACACCCATGACTATCTCCTCTGTTTCACCAATAACGGGCGCGTCTACTGGTTAAAGGTCTACAATATCCCTGAAGGGTCGCGTACCAGCCGGGGCAAGGCGATCGTCAACCTCCTGAATCTCTCGAAGGAGAAGGTGACGACGGTGATCCCTGTCAGCGACTTCTCGCAAGACCGGTTCGTCTTCTTTGCAACACGGCGGGGTATGGTCCTGAAGGTGCCTGTCGTCGAGCTCTCCCGTCCCCGCTCCACCGGGATCAACGTCATCAACCTCAAGGAGAACGACGAACTGGTCGACGTCAAGATCACGGACGGTTCCCGCGAGGTCATCCTGACGACGCGGAAGGGCCAGAGCCTCCGGTTCCATGAAGAGGCGGTCTCCCAGAGACACAGGAATGCGATGGGCGTGATCGGCATCAGGATGAAGTCAAGGGATGAATTGCGAGCGATCACCCTCGTCGAGAAGGACCACCTGCTCACCGTCACAGAGGCCGGCTATGGAAAGAGGACTGATTTCGATGAATTCCGCGGTCACGGCCGGGGGACGATGGGAGTCAGGAACATCCTCACTGAGCACCATGGAGGGGTGGTTGCGGCCAAGTCTGTCTCGGACGATGACGAAGTCATCCTCATGAGCGCATCGGGAATCGTCATCAGGACCCAGGTGTCGGGCATATCCATCCAGAAACGGAGCACCCGTGGAGTCCGGATCATGAAGATGGAGGACGGCGACCGGGTCGTCGGTGTGGCAGTCCTGGTCCCTGAACTGGAAGAGAACGGGGATATCTGATCGTATCCTTTTTTTCGAATCATTAGTGCATTTTTTTGTGAGAGGAGACCGGCTTTTGCCCCTGGTACAGTCCCTATCGCCACGTGGGGTTCGCCGCAACGGCAGGGGCAAGCGAAGCG
>LKUF01000488.1 GCA_001412335.1 Methanolinea sp. SDB | reverse complement strand
TGTATCACGATAGCCGGCGGGCCGCATGCCACGGCCTGTTACCAGGATGTGGCCAGGGTGGCCGACTACGTAATCGTCGGGGAAGGCGAGTATGCATTACCTGCACTCCTCTCCGCTATCGAGGAGGGAGGCTCCCCCCGGGTTCCGGGTGTCGCCACGAAAGATGGGTTTATCCCACAGGACAGGACCGTTCTGCTCGACGCATACCCACCTTTTTCCCGTGTCAGAGGATACATCGAGATATCACGGGGGTGCCCGTTCGGCTGTTCATACTGCCAGACGCCGCGTATCTTCGGCCATGCGATGCGGCACAGGACAATCGACTCCATTGTGCGCTGGTCGCGCTCGTACCGCGATCTCCGGTTCGTGACGCCCAATGCGCTCGCCTATGGATCCGACGGGAGAGAGCCCCGGCTTGAAAAGATAGAGGGTCTTTTTCGCAGGCTTTCGGGCAACATCTATTTCGGGACGTTCCCAAGCGAAGTCCGGCCTGAATTCGTCTCCGATGAGGCACTCGACCTCATCACCACCTATTGCGCAAATAGAAAGATACATTTCGGCGCCCAGTCAGGGAGCGATCAGATCCTTGATCGGCTGGGGCGTGGACACACCATCAGCGAGGTTGTCGACGCAGTCGAACTCTGCTGTGACCACGGCCTCACACCGGTGGTCGACTTCATCGTCGGATTTCCCTTCGAGACTGACGATGACCAGAGATCAACCTGCGATCTTATCTCCTGGGTCGCCGATCGGGGGCTTGTGCATGTCCACCGGTTCATCCCACTCCCGGGGACCCCGCTTGCAGGGACATCTGCGCGTCCTCTCCTGCCGCGGACAGAACAGCTGCTGGGAAACCTCTCTTTAAACGGCAGGCTGACCGGTTCCTGGAGTGACCCGGAGACAAGGTTTAATAGACGAAAACAGGGGAATGATATATAATGATGAATGTGCTGCTTTTAGCAGACCTGCATGGTGAATTCGGAAAGATGGATTCTTTCCTGGATTTGAGCCCGGATGCTTTCTTTATCGCGGGAGACATCACAAACATGGGGCCTGCCGATTGTGTATGCCCCCTCTTCTCCCGTATGGATGTTCCCTCGTTCGCTGTTCCCGGGAACTGTGACCCTGTCGAGACTCTCGGTGAACTCGAACACTCGGAATGCGTATGCCTTCACGGGTCCCACATCAACCTGGGCAGAATCAATATCGTCGGACTCGGCGGCTCGAACCCGACTCCGTTCAATACTCCCTTCGAGATGACTGAAGAGGAGATAGACGCTATCCTCGCAGGCGTCGTCCCAAAGATGGATCGTGCAGTACACAATGTCCTTCTCAGCCATGCTCCGCCATATGGGATACTCGACATGGCAGGGGGTGAACATGTCGGGAGCAGGAGCGTCCGGAAATACATGGAGTCTTTTGACCTCGTCTGCTGTGCTCATATTCACGAGGAGAGGGGGATAGTGGAAGAGGCCGGCGTAAAAGTGGTCAATCCCGGCGTGGCTGCCATGGGGCAGTGCGCCATGATCCATTTCGGGAATGATGCAAAGGAGATCAATATTGAACTGCTCACCGTGTAGAGAGCAGCAATTCAAGGTATGATTCAAGGATTGGGGGTCCATCCACGCCCAGTTCTTCTGCAAGCGTTGCTATCTTCGCAGACGGGCCCCCATCTCCTTCGCTTCCGGCAACTTCGATCTCCACGAATGTGCCAAGATCCTCCACCCTGTCAAGCGAGATCAACGCTCCCTGGTAATGGAAATACTCACGGACTTTTCTCACCTCGGCAACACGGACAAACCCGAGTGCCTCGAGTATCCCCTCCATCACGCTCCCTGCCTCAATGTCGCAATTAAGCTCCGTCCTTGCCTTGTACCGGTATTCGCCGCGTTTTGGTCCTTTATACGTGAGGGTGACTGAACCGTTATGGTACCGCAGTCTCACCGCTTCATCGGTCTTTCCGAAGTCACGGTGAGGGGCGTTGAAGTAGATGTCGCGCTCCTTAACCTCCCCTTCCGATCGCGCATCGGTCGACGTCAATCGCTCCCTCACCGCGGCAAGGTCCCCGACACGGACCTTTAACTCTATCTCAAGCAGGTTTTCGGCCATCTCTCCCCTCGGATATGGTATCTTGACCGGCAGGAGGAATAAAGCTACACGTACCGGATTCATCCGATGGAGAGCCCTGGTTCCGGTTCATCTGCCGTCTCTGGAGTAAGTATATATCCGGTGTTTAGCAATTGTATAAGGAGAACCTGACGGCAAATGCCCTAGCGTTCGCCCGTGCAAACAGCCGATCGCTGTCAGAGAACCAGGATACAGGTGACACGAATGCCAGTGAAGAAAGGAGATTTTATCAAACTGAATTATACCGGGACAATCGACGGGAATATCTTTGATACGACATACGAGGATATGGCAAAAGAGGCGGATATATACAACGAAACCGCCGCATACGAGCCTGTAACCATCAGTGTCGGGTGCCATCATGTCATTCTCGGGCTTGACGAGGAGATGGAAGGAAAAGAGATCGGGGATGAAGGAGAGGTCGACATCTCCCCCGACAGGGCCTTCGGCGAACACGACCCAGCCAAGGTCGAGTCTTTCAACAAGAATTCCTTCGGGGAAAAACCGAGAAAGGGTGTCTCGATAAAGATACCGGACAAGGGTGAGGGGACCGTTGTCGATATCATCGGGAACCGGGTGGTTGTGGACTTCAACCATCCCTTTGCCGGAAAAACTCTCCACTATACATACAAAATCGAGGAGGAAGTCACTGGCGTGGAAGAAAAGGTCCAGGGCCTGATCAAACTGTATGCAGGCAGGGAGATGGAACTCTCGTTCGAGGACGGAACCCTCACGCTCATGCTTCCGCCCGGGATCAATTTCGACCGGCGCTGGGTCATGTGGAGGAGCAGGGTCGTTCACGAAGCCTTCGAGAATATCCCCGAAATCGATGAGATCCTCTTCAAGGAAGTATTCAAGCGACCGGAGAAAGAGGAGACTCCCGGGGAAGAGGAATAGATCCTCGCAAAACCCTTATTCCCTTTTTATCAAAAATAGAGACCAATAGCCTTCTTCTTTTCTTTTTCCGGTGAAACGACAATCACGGACAGTCTTTTCCCACACCATTCAGGAACAGAGTGGTGAGAGTTTTTGAACAAGCCTCTCCACCTGCAGTTCCGCTGTCCCGATATACGTCTCCGGGTCAAGCAGTCCGGCAATCTCGCGGTC
>LKUF01000487.1 GCA_001412335.1 Methanolinea sp. SDB | reverse complement strand
TCTCCGTTGTAGACGTATCCCTCAGGACTGGTCCACATATGGTACCCGGGATCGTAGAGCCACACTCCGGCTTGCGTGTTGTGGCCATCTCCAAACATAGCGACGTGGCCATCTCCAAACATCGGCCTTGCCTGCGAAGATTTTATCGGTTCGGGCATAGTCTCGTAGTCCTCAGGGCTTACCGTCTTGATAAATTCACTCAACGGGATATTCCAGCCTGTTAGATCGTGCAGATATCGATAGTACTGAATCAATTCGATTTCACGGTCGTCCATGTACCAGTCCCAGTCTACATAAGTGCCGTTTATCTCATCGGTATAACTGCGAATACTCCAACGGTGTGGGTGCTCAACAACACCGGCCGCTGAGCCGGATGGAATAACAACACCCAGTAGGATGATTACAATTAAAAAGGCATGAATCAGGTTTTTCTGCATTCTTGTCATAGTATATTACCTATTACTCTAATGAGGTGGATGGGAGAGGAAGAGATTGCATAATCCGATCCTCCTCCCAAACCCGGGGAGATGGACAATCTGGTATCCATCCCCCGTCGATATTTTCTTCATGGTACATTCCATCAACTAATTTATATAGTCTCGGCAGGATGATTTTATACCCCGAACGCCAATTCAAGTCGATCGGGGTGGACCATCCTTGCATTCACATCGTGAAGGGAGTGTGTTCATCATCGAACTCATAATACGAGTTGTCAGCCATATAACCCTGGAAATGCGCAGTCTGTTTATACGTTCCCGACTGCAAATTGAGGGGACTGTCGTAGTTGTCTGCAATTATGTAATCGACGTAGGTGTTTATTTTTCCCCTATATGAATGGTCTACCCACCTGATTCCTGATCGTTTGAGAATCCACGTCTGAGCCGACATGACGGGGAGAATCGTTGCCGGGTCAGTATCCGATCTCGCATAGAATGTAAACGGATTGGACCCGGAATTGTCAAATTCATGGTATAGTCCATACCGAAGTTTCAGATCTCCTCCGCCGTCAGGTGTCGCCGTCCCGGACATCTCCTTTACTCTTGCGGAGATATCTGGGAACACGACAGGTTGGTCCAACTCCACGAACACATTCTTATCAGGAGAGAGTTCGTACGAGACCCGTTTTTCACCGGATACCAGTGTGAGGATCACGCGGGAGAGGTCGTTT
>LKUF01000486.1 GCA_001412335.1 Methanolinea sp. SDB | reverse complement strand
GAGGACGCCCCGGCGGCGGTTGTGAGTGACTGGATTGGGATCCCGGGTAACCACTTCGTTTCTGTCTTCCCACACAAAACAGTGAGGAGGCATTTAATCTCTCCAAAAGAGAAAATTGGGCAAATATGATGGATTTTATACCAGGAGATATAGTTTTTCATCCCACTTTCACCCCGCCTGCTCTCCAGCCTTATTGAAGATCGCTGCCGCAGCACTAGGCATGGAGTTCGATCTGCACCCGGCAGTCACCCTCAGGACCGGAACCTTCTCGGCGGTCATCGCCCCGGATGACGTGGTTCTTGCGGGCTTGAACGACAACCCGGTGCTCCAGAGGTTTCTCTTCCTCTTCATCAGCGGAAACTACTCCCGCCTTCTTGCGGGCATCAACCGCAGATCGGTCAACATCGAGGTGAGACGGGCCTTCACCGCCTTCCAGCTCCTGACGATTCTCCGGGAGTCCTATCATACCATCATCTTCGTGGAGCATGACCCGTCTCTCTATGACGATGCCCGGGACGTGGTCGATGCCGTCGGCAGCGCACTTCATGACGCCGGCCAGAGCTCGCTCGTGGTCCTGTACTCCCCGCAGCCGGACCAAGCCTTTGACGAGATAGCCCGGTTTGCGCACCGTGTCTTCCATATCGCGCCCCAGACCCCTCTCCCCTCTGCCACGCGTAATCCCCGGAGGGGAACGGTACGCCGGCGCAGGAGTCTTCCTGCAGGGCAGACCACGCTGGAGGGGATCTGATGGGGAGGAGTTTTGAGAGCGTCAGGATGGGTGTCCGTGACCTGGCAGTGCGATGGGAGCGGGCTGCCCGCCGGTTGCCGGAGCCTGACAGGATATATGCCGCCAGGCTGGTGGAGATGGCAAAAAGGCATTCCAGCGAAGCGTTCTATGCCTTCGACGACCCCCTGGAGGCGGCGTTCTTCTCAATAGCCATCGAGCTCCTGAAGGAGGAGGAGAGAGCCG
Organism: Methanolinea sp. SDB; assembly: GCA_001412335.1. Lineage (GTDB taxonomy): Archaea > Halobacteriota > Methanomicrobia > Methanomicrobiales > Methanospirillaceae > SD8. The sequence goes on along the minus strand of LKUF01000486.1, from coordinate 18,722 downwards.
GTGTGGATCATTGATTCAACGTACAGGGACGGGGTTGAGCTCTGGGAGAAGAGCCCTTCAGGCGTTCGCCGCGTCTCTATCCCCTACCGGCCCTCCTTCTATCTCCACCTCCCCGACCCCCATGCCCACTGGGAGCTTCTCGATGCCCTCGGTGCCAGGTACGAGGTGGCGGAGTGTACCTTCCGGACCATCTCCGGGGAGCTGGAAGGTTACCGGATCGGAGCCGGACGTGAGGTTGCCACAGCCATTGAACGGCAGACCGGGTTTGAGGCGCAGCTCTACAACACAGATCTCCGCCTGGACCAGCGCTACATGGCAGAACAGGGCATCTTCCCGTGCGGGGAGCCAGGAGAATCCCGTTTCGACCCCGATTTTTCAGTTCCGCCGGACGTCATGGAGATAACGGTTTCAGACAACCCGTCTGCGCAGGGGCGCATCACCGGAATGGAGGTGGTCCACGAGCGGTGCGAGAGGCTGGCAGGGAGCGAGCAGGCCATCCTCTCCGACCTTGCCGGCCTCGTCGGGGGCTGTGACCCGGACGTCATCCTCTTTCCCCTGTCAGACGTATGGATCCCCCGGATACTCTCACGAGCCCGCCGATATGGAATAGAGACCTGTATCAGCCGTACAGGCCGGTTCCGGCGAATGGAGGGCAGGTCCTACCAGAGCTACGGGAGGGTGGAATTCCGGTGCGGGTCACTCATCCCGGAAGGGCGTGTACTGATCGACACCCGGCAGAGCTTCAACTACCGCGAGAGCGATCTTCCAGGGATCATCCTCGCCTCCCGCCTCTCCGGTCTCTCTCCAAACCTTGCGGCCCGGTTCACTGCCGGGACACTCATATCAGCCTACGAGGTCTATGAGGCGCTCAGGCAGGGCATCGCCGTCCCCTACCGCAAGAATGACCCCGAGGGTGTGAGGCGCTTCTCCGAACTGAAGGCCGCCGACCGGGGGGGCATGATGTTCCAGCCTCGCCCCGGCCTCTACGAGAGGGTCCACGAGATCGATTTCACTTCGCTCTACCCCTCTATCATCGTCAGGTACAACCTCTCCCCAGAGACCCTGCATGACCCGGAGAGAGAGGGATTTCTCCCGGCGGTGCTGGACCCCCTGCTGGCGCTCCGGAAAGAGACCAAGCAGAGAAAGGCGATCGACCCCCGCTATGCAGGCATCGACTCGCTGCTCAAGTGGATGCTGGTCACCTGTTTTGGCTACACGGGATACCGGAACGCCAGGTTCGGGAGGATAGAGGTTCACGAGCAGATCACCGGTCATGCCCGTGACATCCTGCTTGCCAGCCGCGACATCGCCGAGGGGATGGGCTTCGAGGTGCTGCACGGGATCGTGGATTGCCTCTGGATCAGGGGGGTGCGGCCTCCTGGCGCCCTGAAACAGCGTGTCGAGCAGGAGACGGGCCTGCATACCACTCTTGACACCTACGACTGGATCGTCTTTCTTTCCATGCCTGACGGCTTTGGCGCATACAACAGGTATTATGGGAGGCATGAAGACGGTAACATGAAGACACGGGGGATTGCCGCCAGGAGGAGGGACTCTCCTGCCTGCGTGAAGTCCATGCAAAACGCCATCCTCGAACTGATGAAGGGTGCCCGCACCCGCCGCGATCTCGAGGAGATGGAGGACGGGGCGCACCTGCTGTACCGTGAGGCAAAAGAGAGGATCTCTACCGCGGAACCGGCAGAGATGGTGATCCGCCGCCAGGTAAGCCGGCTCTCGTATTCCCGGAGATGCCCCGAGGCATCGGCCGTGGAAGCCTGCAGAAGGGCGGGAATCGAGCCGGCCCCGGGCATGGAGATCGCGTACGTTGTCACCGACTCACGCACGTGGGAGGTGGAACTGGACTGGCTGGCAACCACCTGTGACAGGACCTATTACACAAAACTCCTGGAGAAGGCCTGGGCTGAGATGCGGTTCGCCTTCGAAGAAGCCCGGGCAGGGACGCCCTCCTCACCCTCTGGCGGCGGTGCCCCATGAAAACGAGGAGACGACGCTTCCCTCGCTGTCGGAAAGGTCCAGCCTGCCTCCCTGGTTTCCAAGGGCAGGCGAGGAGAGATCCCGGAAGAGGTCGGTCCCGGAATCTATTCCGCTTCCGGTGTGGACCACGACTTCCCCTCCCGGTGCGAGCAGGAATGGGCTGAAGACGAATGGGATTTGGGTAGGCCCGGAGAGCGTCCAGCCGGTGAGGTCATGCTCGCCTGGTCCTGCATTGGCAATGACGAGGTATTCGTCGTTTACGTTCTCCCGGTCATCGCCTGCTGCGTTGTAGTGGACCGACGCGATGAATACGCCGCTTGTTGGCGTATCTATGGGAACGGGGGTGATAGAAACCAAAAGATCGCCTTCAGAGTTCCAGAGGCCGGTTCCACCCGTCTTCGCTGCCTTCTCCGCTGCCAGGTAGCCAGCTTTGCGGGCGAAATCCTCGCCGGTGTAGACCCTTGCCATCCCGTTTTCGATCAGCATTCTGCCGAGATCCCGGTCGTCCTGCAGGATGACGTAGGCGAGCAGGCGGTCATACCGGTCACGGATCCCTGCCTGGCTATCGAATTGAAGTGTTATGGATGTACCGTCCAGGGTATTGGAAGTAAACTGTCTGGCTCTCTCCCCCCAGAGGGCAAGATGCGAGGGATCGTCGATGCCAGGGTATTCCCCGGGCACGTTGGCGGAAAGATCGGTCTCGGGGCAGTCCACCCCGAGTACCCGCACCCTCTCTTCGTTCCCCCGGGGTAACTGCACGACGATAGTATCCCCATCTGCTACGCGTATCACCCTGGCGTCGTAGGTCTGGCCCGGGTCGAAATCTGTTCCATCCGTCGCGAAGCCGGTATCGCTGCATCCTGCAAACGCGAGTAGTGAAGTGAGAAAAAAAACTGATATGACGGATATTATGATATTCGAGGCTTCCATGGTAAATTCTTGTCCCGTTAGCCAATAAGTATTGGTACCCTGATCTGGTGTCTTGAAAACTTTCATCACCGTATCGTCACAATGTCATACATGGTGGACGAAATGTCAATAGAGGGGAATGGTCCAGGAGATATATACAAGGAAGCCCTCGAGCTTCATGCGGTGCACCGGGGAAAGATCGAGATCCGCTCCAAGGTGCCCCTGGAGACAAGGCGTGACCTTTCACGGGCTTACACTCCCGGTGTTGCCGAGGTCTGCAGGGCCATTCACAGGAACAGGGATATGGCCTATAAATATACCCTGAAAGGAAACAGCATTGCAATAATCTCCGATGGGTCCGCGGTCCTCGGGCTTGGCAACATTGGGGGGTATGCTGCTATTCCCGTCATGGAGGGGAAGGCAATCCTCTTCAAAAAGTTTGCAGGGATCGATGCATTTCCCATCTGTTTCGAGAGTTATCACACCGATTTTGTAGACGAGGTGAAAAATATCGCCCCTGTATTCGGGGGAATCAATCTTGAGGACATCGCGGCGCCAAAATGTTTCGAAGTGGAAGAGGCGCTCCAGGACATCGGCATACCGGTTATGCACGATGACCAGCACGGCACGGCTATCACGGTGCTTGCGGCACTTCTCAATGCGTGCAGGGCAACCGGGAAGAACTTCGAGGACTTAAACATCGTGGTCTGTGGTGCTGGTGCGGCAGGGTATGCGATCGTCCGCCTCCTCCGGTGCATCGGGTACAACCCCGATTACTGCCAGAGTGTCAGGGATATCATCGTCTGCGATACCCAGGGGATCATCCACAGGGAACGGAAGGGCCTGTATGCCAACAAGTACAAGTTCATCGTCGCCGACGAGACGAACCGGAGTGGCAGGCAGGGGACACTTGCCGATGCCCTGGAGGGAGCGGACGCCTTCATAGGGGTATCCACCGGCGGACTGGTGACTCCGGAGATGGTCCGGACAATGAACGACGACCCGATTGTGTTTGGAATGGCCAATCCCGTCCCCGAGATCATGCCTGATCAGGCGAAGGCGGGCGGTGCGGCGGTGGTCGGGACAGGGAGGAGCGACTATCCCAACCAGATAAACAACGCCCTTGCATTCCCCGGGGTGTTCCGGGGTGCGCTTGACGCCTTTGCCACCCGGATCACGGACGAGATGAAGGTGGCTGCGGCTCATGCGCTCGCCGATTATGTCCCACGCCCCCACAGGGATCACGTGCTGCCTACGGTCCTGGACAGGGAGGTCACCCGCGCAATTGCACGTGCAGTGAAGGACGCTGCATTCGAATCAGGATGCGGAAGGGAGATCGGGTAGAGCGGCACCTTCCCGCAGACGGGGTCTTTTCCGCGGTTCCGTGATCGCCAGTGAAAGAGACCACATCCTGTCCCGGTTGTGGCAGTGCCCGGAGGAAGATGCCACCTGCCCCCGGACGATACAGCCGTCTTTTTCAGGGAGCCGGCTTTCGCCGAAGCTTTGCCAGGTCTGACAGGTACTTCTCTCTCCGGGCCGTGTACGCCTCACCCTCCCTTCCGAAGGCTACGTATTCGACAACTCTCCAGCCTTCCCCGGCAAGCCGGGTCTTGGTCCTGTCGGAGAGGCCCATCAGGAATCCGAACGTTACGAATTCCTTTCTGTTCTCCATGCGCCTGCATGTCCACCGTATGAGCCCGGGATCATGGGTCCCCACGTCAAACGGCCTGTCACTTGCTTCCGCCGTGATAACAAGGGCCTTGAAGCGGTCTTCTATCTCTTCAAAATCGTCAGTGTCACCAAGATACGCTCCCTTCACGATCCGTGGGGCAACGCCCATGGCGAGGAGCCGTGAGAGGTCCTCTCCGGTGCGGTCCAGGTAGGCCTGCAGCGCGAGTGTGACCCTGTACCCTTCTGCTGCACACCGGGCTGCCGCCGAGAGAGAGGCTTCCACGAGACCCTTCCCTTCCATGTCAATCTCGAACCCGATCCCCTTCCGGTTCGTCAGGGATGCCAGTTCGCAGATCATCTCCAGGCAGAGCTCCCGGTCAAAGATCGCACCAAGGGATGTCGGTTTTATCGATATATTCGCGTCAAGACCGAGATCGTGCATCTTTTCGGCAAGGTCCTGGTATTGTCTGGCCATGGCAAGTACGGGCCCTCGTGATGTGGCATATTCACCAAGTGCATGCAATGTACAGGTGATACCCTCACGGTTGCGAACACCAGCCCACTCGAGCGCCCGGTCCATATCCGGAAATGACCACCGTTTTGCCGATGCCATCAGATCTCATCTTGGCATATGCAGGCAAAAAGGATTTGCCCGGGATTCATTCCTGGCCTGGCGAGATTTTCACCCTAAAATGGCACGGGCCATGGAGCGATCACAGCGGAGAGAGCCGCATCGGGCGGTCTTTTAGAACCGGTCTTCATGCTGACAGGGGGCCGGTCTCGGCCAGGAGAAGGGAATTAAAGCCCTGTGCCTTCTATTCTCTGGTAGCTTTTCGGGCAGAAATCCGGCCGGGTGTGGCATCCCGATCTTTTTGCGAAGTGGTCGGGAAGATATGCCTGGATCCGGGTCATAAACCCTGGGCCTTCAACCCTGGAACCATGATCCCATACTTCAGCCTCTGTCGACTCCCGAGTGGTCCTTTCTCTCCGCATCATAGTACCAGTTTTTGAGCATGCGGGCGACCTTCTCTTCAAGTTCCGGCGTGCGTTCCATTCGTGCCTTCTCGCCTTCCTCGATGGGGCAGTGCTCCCACAATTTCAGCAAAACAGTGATCTCGTCGTCTTTCCTCCTGATAATCTCGTATAATTCCTCGTTTTTCAGGTTCAGGCTCTCAAGTTCCAGTTTCAGGTCCTGCTGGCTCTTTTCCTTGCGTGTCTTTGCAGCGATATAAACCCTCAAGGCGTCGTTTACAAAATCGTCCGGAGATGTACTCCCTTCCTTTTCCATCAGCCGGATGATGGCCTCCCACAATGCCGGATCTATGGTGACACAGACTATTCCCTCTGCCATTGCAGAAAGTAGGCATGGATGGCACATCATGATTTCTCTTCGAAGATCGTTCGGGAGCGAAGTATTCTGTATGCCGGCATGACTAGCTGTCCCAACGAATGAACGATCTCGATTCTACCCAGGCATTCTGACCGTCACCATATGGCTGGCAGATCCGCATGTCACACATATGATGCCTGGCAGACGCCCGAAAAGGACCTGGTTGGTATTGGAGTCACACCACCTGGTGTGAAGACACCACCCCATATTCTTTCTTTCCATGCAAAAGAGCCGAGTAAACGGAAAAGGCCGTTTCGTCTCTCCTAGATCAGTGCACTCTCCTGTTCGGAATCCTTGCAGAAGAGGCAGGAGGTCCGGGTCTTTGCGATGGTCCCGCGGATCTCGTCGAAGTCCGGATCGGGAGGCAGGCTGAAGATCTCCAGGTCTGCCGGAGATGCCGCACCGAGCGCCTCCTCAAAGGTCATATTCCTGACTGCGATATCCCTGGCAGGGATGCGGGCCTGCTCTACAAGCTTTTCAAGGTTTTCCCGCACTTCCGCCACACGGTCCGGATCCGCCACCGGCGCAACGATCCTGATCGTGGCTTCCCAGTTGATGGCCAGTTTGTAGGCGGTAAGGATGGCGAGGTCGCAGTTCGGGAGATTGAGTGCATCCGTCTGTTCCAGGCATTGTCCGGCAATCCAGAGATTGATCTTTCGTCTCCGCCCGAGACCTGCTGTTCTGTGGGGAGCATAGAGGATGACTGCCATCTGGTTCCCGGCAGCCTTTGCTATGATCTGCCTGAGATCATCTTCCCACGCAGGATCTTCGGGAAGTCTCAGGAATACGATGTTTGGAGGGAAGAACGAGTCTTTTAAGGCCTGGATGCTGGATACCACGCCATCTGCATAGGTATCTGTATCGATAACCGTCCACTTGGTATAGATCCCGTCTTCTTCAAACTCCCTTGAGAGTGCAGGGAGCCTGGACTCAAGGTACGTGCGATCATCCTCCATGTCGATCCCGAGTATGCGGACCGACCCGCTTGGATAGGTTATGTCGCGGACAAACTCCGACATTCCCCGTAGCTCTGCCGGTTCAAGGAGAGGGATGAGAAGGTTTGGCTTCCAGGCCTTCTCCTGTGCACGGGGAAGTGCCATTGATTTCTTGGCTGCCCATTCTGACAGGGCCACGAAAAGACTGCTCCGGACATCACCATAGGGCACCGGCCCGGTCAGTTGGCGGTACATGAGGATGTAGTAGAGTAAAGCGACAAAGAAGAGTGCGACGAGGCTGAATACCGGATTGATCACAAACATGGCGAAGATGCACCCAATGGTCCCGATCACCGGGACGGCCCGCGGAATCCGCAGCACCGGCCTGAAACTGACGAGCTGGAGGTTCTGCTCGATAAGGATGACGATGTTGATCATACCGTAGGTGATCAGGAAGAACATGGTGATGAGCGGTGCGATGATGTTCAAATCCCGAAGCATGAGCGCGGCGGCAACCGTACCCCCTGTCACCAGGATCGCATTGCGGGGTATGCCTGTTGCGGTTCGTTCCGAAAACCACTCGTTTCGGGGCATGATGCCATGTTCGCCCATGGCCTGGAGGATACGCGAAGCGCCAACAAGCGAGTTTAAAGCCGAGGAGAACGTGGCGGCGAGGAGCCCGGCGAGAACCGCATAGTTCCAGCGTGAAGCCGACAGGAGGAAGTCGTAGTTCCCGACGAGCTCGGACGGTGAGGCGGATGCTGCGAGCCACCAGGCAAGTGTGATGTATATAGCCATTCCCGCAGCTATGGCAAGCAGCGTGCCGAGAGGGATGGCCCGCCTGGGGTTCTTTAATTCTCCTGACATGTTTGCCCCTGCCATAATGCCTGTGGCAGCAGGAAAGAAGACTGCAAAGACTGTCCAGAAGGAGCTGCCAGGGGGGGACGCAACGAATTCGTATGCGGGAGGTGAAGGCGGGAAGGCAGCGAAGATGGAGACGAGTGACCCGATCAATACTGCAAGGATCAGGTACTGTATTTTGAATGTCACGCTGGTGCTGATGAATACTATTGCGAAGAGGACGGCGAATACGGCAAAGTCGATAAGAAGCGACGAAAGACCGGGATAGAGGAACAAAAGCCCGGCCCGGAACCCGAAGACGTAGAGTGCCACGGATAAGGCAAGCGAGAGGTAGAGCGGGACTCCGATACTCCCTCCTATCTCCAGACCCATCGACCGTGATATGATCGAATATGCACCACCCGGCCCGATGCGGATATTGCTGATGATCGAGGACATCGAGAGAGCTGTGGTGGTCGTGATGGCAAAGGCGATGAGGATGATCGTCCATGCTCCGAGCAGCCCGGTATTCCCGACCACCCAGCCAAGACGCAGGTACATTATCACGCCGAGGATGGTAAGGAGGGTTGGTACAAAGACACCCTTGACCATACCAAACCTGATAATCTCGTTTCCGGGCTGATCAGAAGACGCCATGGTCCTGTCTCATCCTTTATACTCCGAAACAGGATAAAAGAGTTATGAACAGACGTCCAGTGAACGAAAACGCATGAATCCCGGGGATGAAACCCTGGTCATCCCGTTTAACGCGGGTTATGTGTAAAGCTCCGAACAGGAAAGCGGTTCCCAGAAAACCAGTTCTATCCGTCACCGGCTGGAGATCGACAGGCCCGGAACCTTTGACACGGGCGAATCAACCCGCCTGCGAGAGTCAAAATGTTAATACTATACTGACAGCCGTACCTAGTAGGGATTATACATTTATGATAACTGGAGTGTGCACGGGAAAGGCGGGAGCGCCTGAACGGGAGATATGCCTGGTGGAGGCTCTCCCATGAATTTTTACGAGGCATGGCAGGGAAGGCGCGGTCTCTGGAATTGTGCGATATTCATATCGACAATTGTTGTCTTGTCCATGAATTGTGCAGGCCTCATGCTGGGGATCACGACGGTTTTTCCTCACCTGATCTACATCCCGGTGGTGATCGCTGCATACCGGTACCCGGAAAAAGGTCTTTTCTTTGCGGCGTTCGTGGGCGCTTTCTATTTCCTGATATCATATGCATTCGCAGCTGGTTCGATGGCACTGATCATAGAATCCCTGGTCCGTGCATCCGTAATCGTCATCATAGGGTGGCTTATCGCGGTTCTCTCGGCGCGGCTTCGTGACCAGGAGAGACTGTATCGCGGTGTATTTGACAACTCGGAGGCGGGAAGTCTTCTCATCAGGCGGGAAGGATCGGCAAGGATCGTCGAGGATGCAAACGAGAGGGCTGCCACGCTCCTTGACAGGGCACAGGATGACCTGGAGGGCAAACCCCTCTCGCTCTTCTGGACGGAGGAAGGTGAAACTGCGATCTTCTCCCTTCTTGAAAGCGACGGGCGTGTGAACGCCGCCGAGACTGTCTTTTACCCGGCCGACGGGGGAGAGATGATCGTCCTTGTATCCCTGGCTCCTCTCCCACAGGGAAGGAGCATCCTCTCCTTCGTGAATATCACCGGGAGGGTGAATGCCGAGAAGGCGCTCAAGACCGCAAACGACAAGCTCAGCCTGCTCTCCCGGATCGCCAACGACCACCTGCACAGGACGGTGAACGAGATAATCGAGACTGCCGATGCTGCAGAGGCAGGGGTGGCCGCAGAAGGAACCGATGGACATGTACTTGAAAAGATCAGGAGGCTGGCATGGGGCCTGGCCAGGCAGCTCTTCCTCGCAGAGTCGTACCAGGACCTCGGAGCGGTTCCTCCCGCCTGGATACCCGTGCAAAGGGTTCTCTCCACGCAGGGGATCCCGGGCGGAACAGGGGCAGTATCGTATCGTTTCTGGGCTGAACGCCTCGAAATATATGCCGATCCCCTCTTTGAGAAGGTCCTGGGCCACCTTGTAGAGAACTCCATCCGCCACGGGGTGGATGTAGAGAAGATCGTGGTGACCTACAGGGAGACCGATGAGGGCCTGGATCTGTTCGTCGAGGATGACGGTGTCGGGATTCCCGATGAGATGAAAGACCAGGTATTCGAGTATGATTCGGGAAAACATGCCGGCCTCGGACTTTTCATCTGCCGCCAGATCGTCGGGGTGACCGGGATGACACTTGTTGAGGACGGCACATATGGGAAGGGAGCCCGGTTCACGATCCATGTGCCGGAAGGAAACTACAGGATAGAAGGTACGGACGAGGACGCCCCTGCCTTTCCGGTTCCGGGAGAAACCGGTGTACTGTCCGGAAGAGGATTACCACACAAATCAGGAGCCGTGGTGAGGGAGCTGGTCTCGGCGGAGTTTCCGGTTGCCAACACGCTCTGGATCGATTATCACGAAACGAAGGGCGATCCCGCGACCGACCGCATCTTTGCCGCTTTTGCCGGAGGCGAAGCGGTATCGGTGGCCCGGTGCAAACGGCACCCGGGCGGTTACGAGGTAGACGGGGTGTTCACTCCTGAACGCCAGAGGGGCCACGGGTATGCCGACGCTGCCGTGTGGGCCCTCGTCGAGGCATGCGGGCATAACACGCTGTACATGCATTCGGTTCTGAACCTGACCGGTTTCTATGCACGTTATGGGTTCGTGGAGATCAAAGAGGGAGAACTGCCGTCCAGTATCAGGGAGAGATTTGCCTGGGCACAGGGAGAGATGGAGGGGGCCAACGTCTGCCCGATGAAGAGGGAAGCAGACACCTGATGCACCGATCCATACCGCCTTTGAATATTTATACCTGTAATATTTTTCATTGGATGCCTGGATGGCCCTCCCGGCACAATCCCGCCCCTCCCTCATCCCTTTGCCGGTATTCAACTGTGGCAGGGATTCCTCTTCCGACGTTCTGTTTTCGGTGCCCAAAAAGACGCATCCAATCCCCGCAATATACATGGTGCAGCCAAACACAGCTTGTGTACGTGCCAGCGGATGCAGCACAGGAGGTTTTTTAGAAGTGCCGGGATGGACTGAATCGTTGCGGGGCATTCTCGATGTTTGTGGAGATGGGCAGATACGCGTCGACTACAGGCTGTCGCGCGAGAACGTGAATGCCTATCTTGTCAGATCAATCGACGGCACCGCACTCCAGTTCAGCATACCCGTGCTGATCCCCGACCCCCCGGTTCCGCCACCGGATCTCCCCCCTGAAGGGGCGGATGGAGTGGTCCTTGTCCATATAGAGCATATCAAGTCGCGGGCACGCGAACTGCCCGGTCTTCGGGCGATAGGTGGACTTGACACCCAGCTCTCGGCACACCATGCCGCAGCACTTGAGCCGGTGACCTTCATCCACTCATCGGGGATGATGGGCCACTCTCTCTGGAAGGCCGACTCAAACAACTTTCTTGATCATGACGGCCTGCACCTCGTCGTGCGGGGCGCGATACCCTATCCTGGTCCGCCAGACGGTACAACCCGGCGCACCGTCGCCCGCCAGTTTCGCGATCTGTTCGGCGACCTTTCAGAGACCGTGCAGAAGGCACCTGTTCCACGGATGGCCAGGGCGCAGGTCATGTCTGCCGACCAGAAGTTCCTCCGAAAGCGGCTGCTCAAGATGGGTCTTGTCTGCTTTATCGGTGACGGCTCACTGGTCGCCCGGAGGATCACCCGTTACCGACCGTATTTCCGGCTCGCAGGTCCAAAGGAGGGCTTGCATGTCCCGTTTCACTGCCCGGTGGAGGCGATGCCGGTCGAGGTCGAGTTGCCCTGCAGCAATGAGACGATCACCGGTCTTGGTATCCGGAAGGGTGAAGTCATTGCCATCACCGGGTCGAACGCCGAGGGGAAAACGACAGTTCTCGAGGGCATCATCGCCGGGGAGGACGACCATGCTCCGGGAGACGGCCGGGAATACCTCGTTACGGTTCCGGGCGCCGTTTCGGCAGAAGCCGGTTCGGGGGAGATGAGGGCCGACGATATCAGCCTCTTCTTTTCGAGTCTCCCTCCCGGTATCGGCGGTACGCCGAAGCAGGTCCATGGAAACGGGAGCGGCTCCATGGTCATGGCGGCACAGATACAGCGTGCTGTCAGCCGAAAGTCCCCCTTCCTCCTGATCGACGAGGACCGTTCGGCATCGAACCTGCTCGTTCCCTGCAGCACCCAGCATGCCGGGGTGACCCCCCTCTCCACCCTGATCAGGGAGAATCGGGAGTGCCTGGGGGGGATGGCGATAATCGTTGCAGCAGGAACGATGGACTTTCTCACCGCGCATGCCGACCGGATCTTCGCCCTCGAGGATCACGAGGTGCATTTCATCGATCGCGCACAGTTCCGAGCCGGGTTAAAAGACCATCTCGGCCGGATGAGGGACGCCCTTGAAGAACCCTGATACAGGATCAATCGTGATGTGCCGGTGACTCCCTCCACCAGGTTCCGGGCATGCTGAAATCTTTTAGGCTCCCGCGGTTTTGGTATCCGGTCTCTGTTTGATTTATCATGATTAATTATTTATAATTATACGACGGACTGATACCACAGATGAACCGATATCAGATACACGGATCTGTTCATTGTGCACAGCACTATGCTGCTCATGCTAAGCGGCAGCAATTTTTTGTATTTTGATGAAGTGGTCATGCTGCATCAATTGCGGCAGAGGCCGGTTATACGATTTCTGGGAAATAATTGGGGTATTGATGTCATGGCAATGAGTGTGGAAGGGTCGGCCGGTCAATGGTACAGCTCGGTTCCGGGCACGGACGAGATCTACCAGGTCATCGAGCAGGCAATGGGAGGAAAAGATCCAAATGACAGGATCAGGGCGGTGATTGCCCTTGGGGATAGTGGAGACCCGAGGGCGGTACGTCCGCTCGTATTGTGCTGCAGTGACAAAAATCCCGTGATCCGGAGAGATGCGGTAGTCGGTCTCGGGAAACTGAGAAGTGCCCGGGCGGTGGATGCCTTGATCGAGCGTCTGGGTGATCGGGCAGAGGAGAAGACCACCAGGATCCATGCAGTGTCGGCCCTGGCTGCGATCGGGAGTTACAGTGCAATCGAAGGCTTGAACGAGCGATACTCGGACCTGGCCGAGGACCCCGGGTTCAGGGCCTGTATCAGGGAAGTCCTCCTGGAGAGGCACTGATCATACACGATGGAGTGAAGGGCTGCTGCAACACTCTTATCTTTCTGCATTGCCTCATCTAAACCGGAGACGATCATGTCTGGGATACTTGAGCTGGCACTGGTGCCGGTTGAAAAACCGGATGATGTAAACCTCATCCTTGGGCATTCCCATTTTATCAAGACGGTGGAGGATCTGTACGAGGCCATGGCCTCGTCTGTGCCGGAAGCGAAGTTTGGAATTGCATTTTGCGAAGCATCATCCGACTGTCTTGTCCGCCTTGAAGGAAATGACCAGGATCTGATGGACCGTGCAGGGAAGAACGCGTTGAGCATAGGGGCCGGACATTCCTTTCTCATCTTCATGAGGGATTGCTATCCCATCAATGTCCTGAATGCGATCAAGAGCGTACAGGAGGTATGCACCATCTTTTGCGCAACAGCAAACCCTGTCGAGGTTGTTGTTGCAGTCACATCCCTCGGGCGGGGTATCATGGGGGTCATAGACGGGTCACCACCTGGAGGAATAGAAAAACCCGCCGATGCAAGGGAACGGATACAAATACTGCGAAGATTTGGATACAAGCGGGGATGAAGAGAGACTCCCCCGCCCCCTTCACTGTTCCAGCGTGACTGTAAGGTTTGCGGTGTCCAGGATTTCACTGTCTTTTTCGAGGGTGACGAGGATATCATAGTCACCCGGGAGTATGCCGGCACATGACGAGCAGTGTGGAAGTGCATACTCATAGAAGAAGGTATTCGGCCCCCACGAGAGGTTTGCCGGGATATCGTGAGTAAGGTGGGCTTTCCCTCTCCTGTCCTCTATCCCTTCCAGTCTCACCGTGGTATTGTCCATCTGCCCCGACGAACTGAGTGATACCGTGATGGTCATGATATCACCCGAGTGATACAGGTTCCTGTCCGTCGTGGCAGATGTGATCTCGGCAGAAGGTGTTCCAAAAAAGAGGAGGAATACGATCACTGCCACTATGGCGATGATACCTAAAGAGACGGCGCCGATGAGGATTTCCCTACGCATAAAGAGATTTACGGGGATTTGGTAATAAAAGTATGTACGGTTTTGTCGTTTATACGAAGAGAACCGCCGGAAATATGTCGCCACCCGCCGTGGAGTTGTGCCCTTCAGTACTGGTAAATACCTTCACCGCGAGAGTGTGATCATGCAGGAAAAAGTCCCGTTGCCTGAATTGCAGGGCCGCGCGACCAGGTTTTTAGCCCGGATGGATAAAAGACATGGCGACTGGCAGATGGCCGCAATTTTTGGGAGGCTGAACCAGTATTACTTCTGCGGGACGATGCAGGACGGGGTGCTCCTGGTCCCGCATGACGGCGAGGCTGTATTATGGGTGCGCCGGAGTATCGAGCGGGCAATGCAGGAATCGGAATTTCCGAACATCAGGCCGATGAGCAGTTTTCGTGATATTGCAAACGAACAGGGTTCATTCCCGGATACACTGTTTTTGGAAAAGGAGGTTGTCCCCCTCGCAGTGCTCGACAGGTTCAGGAAATATCTTCCGGTCCGGACGATACGTGCGATCGATGCCGATGTTGCTGCTGTGAGATCGGTCAAGAGCCCATATGAGATGACGCTTTTGGAGCAGGCGGGAGATATCCATCGACGGGTGCTGGAAGACCGTGTACCCGGCATGCTGTCAGAGGGGATGAACGAGGCAGGACTCGCCTGCGAGCTCTTTTCTGAAATGGTCCGTGAGGGTCACCAGGGGATTGTCAGGTTCGGGATGTTTGGCGTTGAGATTGTCGTGGGGCATCTCGGCTTTGGTGAGAACTCGATATGCCCCACCGCCTTCGACGGTGCCAGCGGTATACGTGGGCTCGGCCCAGCAGCGCCAGTCCTCGGGAGCAGGGAGAGACGGCTGGCAGCAGGGGATCTTGTCTATATCGACAATGCATGTGGTGTCGGCGGGTACCAGACCGACAAGACGATGACCTATATGTTCAAAAAAGCGCTGCCGGAGGGCGTTATCGGGATCCATGAAGAGTGCGTGGAGATCCAGCAGAGAGCCGCAGAGCTCCTGAAGCCTGGTACCGCCCCGGGAGAGATCTATCATGCAATAATGGAGGAACTAAGCCCGGAATTCAAGGAGAAATTCATGGGTTTTGCGAATCACAGGGTGAAGTTTATCGGCCACGGAGTCGGTCTTTTCGTCGATGAACCGCCGGTTATCGCGGCGGGATTCGACGAGCCCCTGCAGGAGGGGATGGTCATTGCACTCGAGCCAAAATGTGGAATCCCGGGGGTAGGAATGGTCGGGATCGAGAACACCTTTGCGGTCACTCCCGGCGGCGGCAGGAGTCTTACGGGAAAGAGTCCGGGCCTGGTACCGGTCTTTTGAATAACCCTACTTTTCCCCTGAAAATATTGTATTGCTCCTGGCAATCTTTTCTTTCTGTCTCTTCCACGTTTCTGTTACCAGGAAACTCTCCTCCATATCCCGGACCATCGCCCCGAACTTCTTCATGGGGATCGCGATCGTGAGCATGTCAACCGGAATGCAGGGACGTGCCGAGGGATCGAACATACCAAGTACTGCCCGCGGGTGGTCGTTTTGCGCTTCGAGCCGTGGATAATGGATTATCGAGGAGCAACCCGAGCCGAAGGGGCAGATAACCCCGTCAGGGTCTCCCCGGTCGTAATTTGCGAGGTTGAAGAGCGCGATGAGCACCTCGGGGCGTGCAAAGAAGATGACCACGTCAGGGTTGTCGGATTCTGTCAGCTTATCCCATCGCTTGAAGGTATAGCACTGTTCGCCGGCAGGGACGGCTGCACAGCAGCTGTCGTACTCGTCGGTGAGCTCGGGGGTCTTCTTGTAGCGTTCACCCTCGACCACGCCCGGTTTCCCGCCAGAGAGGAAATAACGGAAATTCTCACTTCTTTCTCTCTCGTAGCCGAGATAGTATCGTGCACCGCTGCAGGAGAGCGACGCTGGATCAAATACCACGGATCTCCCGTTCCTGACCCGTGCAAGATCGCAGATAAAGCACTTCCATCTCGTGGGTGCAGGCATCCTCTCTATTCCGGCTTTTACCTCCCCGAGCTCGAACGTGATCGGGAGTTCCGCTCCCGGGCAACAGGTCTCCCAGAGACTGGTGAACCGGTCGCGGGTTTTCGGGTCCATGCATCACCTGTACCGGGGATCGCTAAAAAGGGAATGGGTGCCCGGTCCGGCTAATATCCGGTCGCATAGGAATACCCGCCTTCCTCGCGTATATGCACGGGCGCCTGGAAAAGCCCGGATATATGATCGTCGGTCAGGATCTCGCTTTTTGGGCCGTCTTTCCAGAATCGTCCCTCCTTCATCAGGATGACACGGGAGATCTCGGGTATTATGTCATGCAGGTTGTGTGTCACAAGGATGATCCCTGTCCCTGAACGGGCGACTTTTCGGAGGATCGCCCTGAAGGTGTGCAGAGCATGGAGATCGAGGCTCGTTGTCGGCTCGTCGAGGATGAGTGTTCTCGGGCTATGCACAAGCGCTCTCCCGATGAGGAAACGCCTCGCCTCGCCCGATGACAGGGAATCCATCTTTCTCTCCTGCAGGTCTTCGATCTCAAGAAATGCGAGGATCCTGTCGGTTCTCTTCTCCATCTCCGGGGTGATCTCCCGGTTGTAGAGCCCTATACTGCTGAAATAGCCTGAAAGGACGACATCCCTGCCTGAAAGGTCACGACAGAAGGTATACTGGAGAGCTGGCGAGACGATTCCAAAAAGCGATCGCATCTCGAAGACGTCGCACCGCTCCCTTCCACGGATCCTGAAGGAGACATCGTCACCGGCAAGCGGGTAGTACTCACGGGTTATTGCCCTGATAAACGATGATTTCCCGGAGCCGTTTGGTCCGAGTATTGCCACGTTCTCCTCTTCGCGGATGGTTACCGATACCGAATCAAGGAGTTTTTTTCCACCCCTCACGACCGTGACATTTTCGAATTCGATGAGTGGCAGGCCACTGATCCGCCCTGTCGTCATCTGGTCTCCTCGTGGATTTTTCCTATCCAATGCCATGATCAACTAATCTTCTATCTTTTTCTCCCGTGCCGGATGAAGACCGCGTCTGTCTGTGGGTATCCTCACCGGTACCGGGATAATTGCTTGTCACCCGAATGACCCGCCAAGCCCGGAGGGGCTCGCAGTCCGGTTCTCATGTTCGTCCGATACAGTCAAGATCGATGAAACCATTGTATGGATCGGTTTTTGTCAGCCGCAACCGGACTTTCTGGCCGACTTTCAGCCCGTGCTCTCCACGCATTATCCTGCCCTCTGCCGGTGGAGCGATGAGTCGCGCATATGTGCCCTTATCAGAGGCGCCCGTGACGATTCCATCGAACACATCGCCGATCCTGTCTTTCAAAAGAACCGCTGCAGCGGCCTTTCGCATGAACCTCTCCGCCTTCTGGGAGGCCTTCTCCCGCCCGGTCAGCCAGTAGGAGAGCGAATCGAGTTCGGCTGTTTCATAGGGCGAATCCCTGCCGTCGAGAATGGATTTTAAAATTCTCTGGTTGACAACATCCACGTAGCGGCGGTTTGGGGCAGTGGAGTGGGTATAGTCCATTATCGCGAGTGCAAAATGGCCAATCGGAACATCTCCGGGAACAAATGCGGCGTATTCCCCTGGTCCCATGAGTTTCACAATCGTGAGGGAAAGATCAGGGAAACGCTCGTAATCTGCCGCTCTCCGCCTGTCAAGAAACGCTGACAGCGCCTTGCAGTTGGGCTTTTTGGGGAGGTGTTCACCGTACTCCCTTGCCGTCTCCACGATCCCCTCCCAGTTCCTCGGAACCCGGACGATCCTCTGGATCATCGGAAGACCGGCAGATTCCAGTCGGTTCACCATGGTCTGGTTGGCGGCCACCATGAACTCCTCGATCAGCTGCCTGGCAAGGTTCGGCCGCTGGATCACGAGATCCCTGACCTGCCCGTCCTCCACGACGGTTTCCGCCTCGAGTGTCTCCAGGTCAAGCGCCCCCCTCTCCATCCGGTGTCTTCGCAGCCGCTGAGAGGTCTCCACCTGGAGGCGTACCTGCTTTTCGAGGCCCGGCGTCTTTTCTATGACGGCAGGCATCGGCCCCCTTCCCTCCAGCCAGTCTCCGGTCTCCTCGTAGACAAGTTTTGCCTTGTTGGATACCAGTGCACGGTATATCTCACCGCGGCTCATGCTGCCGTCGGAAAAAACCGTGTATTCCATAACAATGGCTCTCCGTTCCTTTCCCGGGAGAAGCGACGAGATATCCCTGGACAGATCGTCAGGGAGCATGGGAAACGTCACTATCCCGAGATAGACCGAGGTCCCGTTGTGGGCCGCGTGCCGGTCCGTATGCATCCCTTTTCGCACAAAGAAGTCGACGTCGGCTATCGCCACCTTGACATGCACCTCGCCATCGGTGCCTTCTTCGCAGTATTCGATCTGGTCGAGGTCGAGCGAGTCGAAGTTGTCCACAGACGACCACAGGAGCCCCCGCAGGTCCAGCACATCTGATTGTCCCCCACGGATCGTCTCCTCTGACAGGTTCTCCACTTCCCTGATGACGGTTTCGGGGAATTCGGGGTCGAACCCGTATCGTTCCATGGCATCGTATGCGATCGCAACAAGATCGATCTCGCGTGAATCTTTCATTGGTGGTTACGATCTCTCTCTGACCGGATAAAAAAGTCTGTGTTATGCCCGCAGGCATTGCTCATAACAGGGCAGGGTTTTTTTAAAAATTGTTAAAGGGAGAAGAGATC
>LKUF01000485.1 GCA_001412335.1 Methanolinea sp. SDB | reverse complement strand
AAACTCGATGAGGTGGTCGGGGAGATAACAAGAGTTCTCGACCGGAGACGGGAAGAACTGGCCAAGGATCCCCTCTCCATCTCACCCGCCCGGCTCATGGATGTGATCAATGAAAAGGTCGATGCCATCCATGAAGTGCTCTCTCCAACTCCCATAACCGTCCAGATAGCCGGGCTTCGCGTCAAACTCCCTTATGACCGGTATGCACAAAAACTAAAGGACCTGGTCATTGAAGAGGACGTCACCATAGGGGATATTGTCGATATCTACCCCTCACGGATGAGAGATTATATTCTTCTCAAAGTGCGGCCTTTCTCAGAGACCAATATCATGGTATAGGGATCGTGCCCCCATACCCTCTCTTCCCTTTTTTCATACAGCAAATATCTCTGCGAGCTCGAAGTACTGGTAATCCTTCGCTTCAAATGGATCGGTACTGAATTTCCAGGTCTTTCCTGCCCCCAGGTAATCGATACTGGCGCATGCATTCCCAAGCACGTTGCCATTGGCGTCAAATACGTTGTATATTACCGTGAGATGGTCAATTCTTTCTTTGCCCTCGTTCCTGATCCTTCCGGTGATGTATTTTCGTCCGGAGATGTCACTGTCTGCTTTTACATCGATGACAACGACTGATGGAATTTTCCGTTCTTCGAACCAGAGATATCCAAACGGTTTTTCCACATATCCACCAGCAACCGGCAGGTCTGATGTGACTATCTCGCTTGTTCTTATCTCAACCTCACTCTCTGCTGGTTCGCTCTGCTGCTGCCCGGGTGTCGATGTAGGCTGTGGGATCCCTCTCTCCAGATCTTCCATGGAGACACATCCGGCGAAGGTTGTTGCCATGAATGCCAGGATAAAAAAGATACAGATCTTCGGGAGGAACGACCGCCCCTTCCTCCGGTTAACTCGTGCCTGCATAGGAGAAGATGCACATGAAGGTATTTAACTTTGGCGTGGGTTCCAGAAAACACCTGGAAGTCCTTATCTCATTTTTTTGTTGTGACTGACAGGTTTGGGCAGGGGAATTTGCCCAATGATTTGCCCCTCACGCAAAAAGGGCTACAACTGAAAATGGTTCCCGATATTTCCACAACAAGAGGTGAAGGGGAGAGGTTATAAAAAACTGGTTCTCCTTCCCTTTTCCCTCAGGCCTTCTCGAATGTGAGGATGCTCTGCCCTGTCGTATCCTGTATCGTCAGCTGGCCATCCGTGATATCAAATGTCTCTGCCGAACAGAGAAGGTTCAGGAAGAGCTGCTCCTGGTCCATTACCCCAACAGGTTCAAGGCAGTACATCTCGGTCATACCGGCAGCACCGATGTCAAGCGATCTCTCGCCTGCCTCGTACTCGGTAAAGAAGAGGTTGCATCCCGAGGTGCCAGTCACCCTTCCATCCATCCCGAAATCAGCGACGATCTCGGTACCGGGTATGGGCGTTTGCATCGCGGTTCCGTCCAGGTAACCGGTACATACCCACGAACCAGCAACCCCAAACTTCGCTCCTGCATCGTCTCCGCCGGAATGAGCGACGGAAAGCAGGTGAACAGGAGTGCCCCACATTGCTATGGTTGCGCTCTCCTCCGCGATACGTGCAGTAAAGTCAACGAAAAGACCTGCACGTGCATACTCGTCCGGCAGGTTCAATGGCAGGTATCTCTCTCCGGATTCAGTTATGATGCCGTAAAAGCCGCCCTCGAGATCTACGTATGTTATGGTTCCCGTGCCGGTGATGCTTTCCGTAACTGGCTGGATATCGATGAGTTTTACCGGTTTTCCCCACATGAATATTCCTGCCTGTTCACCCACAGTCTGCGC
>LKUF01000484.1 GCA_001412335.1 Methanolinea sp. SDB | reverse complement strand
TATTTTTTCGGCTGATTTTCCATCGGGCACCGGGTGCCCGGCTTGGATCGAACGTTCATGTTATTCCTCCTCCTCCAGTTCCACGATGTCCTGGGCATCCGATATCCCGTCGTCTGCGGGGTCGTGCAGGTAGTATTCCAGGCCGATCCGCAACAGATCGGCCGCTTCTTCCTCGTCGGCCCGGTTGACGGTAAATGACGTTGAAAACGATATCTGGTAGGCGAACAGCCCGGCCTCCGCCATCGCGTCGTCGGTGATGTTTTGCATTCGCAACGGCCGGATCGGCTGGATATCCAGGCCCAGGGTTTGCAGCATCAGCAGGCTGACGATTCCCTCCAGGATGGGATACAGCCCGCGCCGCCGATCGCCCTCGCTCTTCCAGTTTTTAAACACCGCCGAGACCAGGATCGTTACGTCCCAGCGGTAGCTTTTCTGGCTGATCTTGGAAAAATCTCCGGCCTCGATGGACACCAGCACCCTGGGCGTTACGATCCCGGCGGTGCCTTTCTGGATCTCGGCGTCACGGATCGGCAGCCCGCCCGCCCGCAGCCGTTCGACAACGGCGCTTTCGATTTCTATCATCATGATTGCACCCGGCAGTTGTATAGTGGAGCCGTCCGGCAGCGTGACAATCGTATTTCCGATCCTAACCGGCATCAGAATCCCCGCATGGTTCTGCGCGAAAACAGGCGTCTATCCGACTGGATGTCCGGCCTGTCCGTCGGCTTGGGCGTGCCGTCTGGATCTTTTTCACCCAGCGATACGACGCCCTTTGCGATGTTTTCCAGGAATCTGATGATGTCCTTGTACCGGGTCCGGCGGCTTTCCGGCGCACCCTCGCGCCTTGGGAACAGGTTGTAAATGGCGATGTCCACGGAGCATTTGCGGATCATCACCGGCACCGGAGCAAACGGCACGGAATAGCGTTTGCCGCAGTATCCGTCGATCTCCGCGTCCGCGTCAGCGATGGCGCGCTCCACCGCCGACGCGTCAATTACTCCCAGATCGTCGTCATCGGTAAGTTGAATCAGTTCGTCCTCCGGAATCTGTTCGGCGATATCGGCCTGTGTGCAATAAGCCATCGGAAGTTACTCCTTTTTGCCCGATTTGGTTTTTCCTTTCCCGGAGTCAGGACCTTCTTCGCCTGCCGGGTCGGCCAGTTCCTGCACAACCAGCATGGGTTCGTTTTTCAGGGCCTCCAGTTGCTCATTGTCGAAAAAATCATCCGGGTAGTCCTTCGGTTTTGCCGGATGGGCCACGCCGCCGCGACGGAAGCCGTCTTTTTTTGATATGATACGTATCATGACATTCTCCTCTCTCTGTTTTACCCCAGCCAGTTACAGGCTGGGGGGATATATCGCCGAAATATGGTTAGGCCAGCCAGGGTACCACGACCAGCTTGGCCGTTCCGTACCAGACGTTGCTTGCGCCGGCCGCGTTGGACTGCGCCTCTACGACAGCCCTGCCATTCGCCTCCAACGTCGGAGGTACCACGAGGTGTGTCGGTACGATGCCCAGAGGGACGCCTTCGTCGTTAGTAAAACTCATCATGGCCGCCCTGGCCGCGGCGTAGTATGTGGCATCCAGGGTCTGCTTGGATCCGTATGCGAGTTGCCAGAGGCCATATCCGACGTTCTTGCGGTCGTCTACGCCGTAGCGGAACTTCTTTCGCATAAAAATGTTTTCATCGTCCGGTTTATCCATCGCCACAAATTCCGGCCGTTTGCGGATCTGCAATACAATAGGCTTGATGGGCCTGGAGAGATCCAGTAGATACCACGCGGTCCCAGCTCCGCCTCCGGTGTTGGCAACCGAGCCCTTATTGACGACGTGGTCGTCATCGAAAAAATACTGCCCGTCGAAGCATAGGGTTTCAAATCCGGCCTTTAGCAAACTAAATACCAGGATGTCCGGATGCGCCTTGGCCGCCTGGCCCAGGCCCTGAATCATCGGGGTATAGATGCCGATCTGATCGTCGTCGATATCGTTGCGGTCCACTTCGATCGTCGATTCGTAATCTTTATTGACGATTTCGTACTTGAACGCGGACAAATCCTTGATAACTCGGTCGCCCAGCCATTCGCGCATCATGGGGAAATCGCCCAGCCATTTGTAGTCGACGCTGCGGCCGGTTGACGGCGCCTGCATGGCCACCAGGGGCCACATGCTGGCGGCGGCGTCAAACGCCTGGTTGAAAATCGTCGAAAAACTTTTATAAATGCCGCTCAAATTCGCTTGATTAACAATCATGTCAAACCTCCTTAAATCGGTTTTGGGGCGGAGCGGATCGGATATCCGCCCCCAAAACTCAATGTTTTTATTATGCCATCAGCAGTTTTTTCTTGTATTCGATCCACGCTGCCAGCATGATCACATCGTCCGCATCCAGGGTTCCCTCCTTGGGCTTGATAGTCAGCTCAACGGCCGCTGGATAGGCCGTAAGATTAGCAAGCGCGAGCGTCAACGTTACCTCCTGGACCGTCTTGGCAGCGGCGTCGCCAGTCATGGCGCTCGTGTCTCCGCCGAACGTGTCATCGGCGTCGTAAAGGGCGCCCACGTCGTTGTTATAGGCCGCCACGGTAAATGCCGTTGCATCGTCGGCCGTCGCTCCCGTTTTGGCTGCCAGAATATGAAGCGCCGCATTTGCGGTTACGTCCATATCGGGGGGAACGACGACTTTGGTCCCCACCGCGCCGGGAGCGGCGTGGTTATTCCAGCGGATCCCCAGACCCTTCGCCGTTACACAGTATCCTGGTGTGGCGCTGGCGCCGTCGGAAAAAGCGGCGAGGGCCACGCCCGCATCGGTGATCACGGGCATGGGAATGGGGATAATTCCCTTCGCGCTTTTCAGGTGCGCATATATCTCCTGGAGGGCGGCCTCCATCTCGCCAGCGTCGGTGTACAGCCCCTCATCGGCGATGGATATTGCGCTGGCCGCATGAGCTGCGGTCCCGTCGACGATGTGCGCGGCGGCATCCGACTGCCGGACGGCCGGTTCGATGTCCACCCAGGCATGTGTCGTGTCGATATACTCGGCAATGATCCCTGCAAAAATGTCGTGGGTCGTGTCCCCGACCAGGTCAACGGTTTGATCGTCGACGATATAGACGCTGTCTCCCACGTTGGCAATACTGATTGCCGTGCCAAAGGCCATTTTGAACAGCCCCCGCCGCCGCACCGTGACGTTTATGTCGCCGTCGTCGCCGGAGGAATTGTCCGCATATTCGCGGGAGATGCCCGCGAACAGCAAACCGGCAATGTCGGCCCCTTTGACCGCATAGCCGTCGGCGTTCACGCAGACCAGCGCGCCCGCATAAATTTTGTCCCCGTCATCGACGGGAATGGAAATATCCACCCCTTCCCTGTATTCGGTTTTTTTGTCTTTGGTTAAATCGGTCATCTCTCCTCCTCCCCAGGCTATATTTTGTTGTATTTTTTGTATGTTTCCTCATCGATGCCCATCATTTTGTTGATGTGAGCCTGCGCATCGTCAACGATTTCTCTCGCCTGCACATCGTCGACGACTTTGGCTTTTTGGACAGGAATCACGCTGCCCGGTTTGCGGGAAAGCACGATTTTTTTGTATTTCTCCGGGTCCGTACGGGCCAGGTCCATTCCCCACGCTTGGAGTTCCTCCGGGCTGGTCTGTCCGTTTTTCAGGGCCGTGGCGGTCAGCTTTTCCGCCTCCATGTCCGCGATTTTTCCGCTCAGCTCGCCCACCTGCCGCGCCAGGTCCTCGGCGGCGGTATCTCCTACAGACAGGCTGTTGATCTTTGCCACCACGGTTTTTTCGTCGGTGTCGGCGGACAGTTTCAGCGCATCGAATATGCCCTTGCAGGCCACCGGATTGATCTTTTTGGCGGCGTCGATCTGCTGCTGAAGTTCGGTGTTTTTCGCGGCAATCGCCTCCGCGGCGGTGGTTACGGCGGCCTCATCGGCGTCATCGCCGAGGCCGAAGAGTTTAGCGAGTTTTTTAAGCATGACACTCTCCTTTGGTTGATCGATTAATGGGTTAAGTTTGGCGGCAATAGCCGCAATATTCCTGGTTTTGGGTTCGTTGGTCAGCGCCACGTTGACGATAGCGACGATGCGACGGTCGGACCTGCGCGAAAACATGACCGGCGAAAAATACCGGTACTCCCTGGCGGCGATGTATGCCGCGCCCTTTTCGGTCCACTCGGTGCGCACCCACAGGCCGTCGAGGCCTCGCCACTGGAATTCCTTGATCCATCCCGCAGCCGGGGCCTGCACGTCTTTCAGCGTCTGGTGTTCATAATCGATCACCATGTCCCGCCCCAAGTCGCCGAAATATTGCAGCACTGCCGAGGCACCCTCATCGTCCATGATCAGCGGCGATGCTTCCCCTGCAATGTAGATCTGCCCATATGGCACGATCTGCCACCATTCGGGAGGATCGGCGGGCAGCGCAACAGGAGTTTTCAGGATCGATATCAATCGTTTCATGTCGGTTCCCTCGCTATGGTTTGATCAGGTAGTCTGTCAGGGCGTGCCGGATCTCAATCCAGTCTTCATCCTGCACCATCATAAACGGCCGGGCAGGGATCTTGCCCCACGGCAGCTTCTGGGTGCGGCTATGGGCGCGCACCGTCATCGTCTTTCCGGACGCCGATATCCGCAGATGCTTTTTCACCTGGGCGATTACCGCGCCGAAGGACCCTTTTTCCGCACCGTAATGATGCGTTCCGGCCCGCTTGTCGCTGGTGCCGACGACCACATGGGCGCGGCCCGCTTTCACATTGAAGGACCGACGCAATCGTGCGGTGTCGGAAAGCGTGACGCCGCCGTGCTCTTTTACCCGCCGCGATTTCTCCCATTTATCCGGGCGGCCGCCTGCCTTGAAATTACGGACAATGGAGGCGCAGACGATCTCGCCGATCGTATGAAAAGCCGGACGGGCATCGGACATGCGGGATCGGATGCGGCTCAGCAGATCCAGCACTTTCTTGTCATTAATGGATACGTTTATTTGCATATCACCCCTTGATTTTTGCCTCCCGGCGTGTTAACGTACTTTTTAAAGGGAATCCGTGGCTTAGGGGGCCACCCGATCTGAACTGTTACGGGTTGCCGGTTCGTGGGCCGGACCGGTCATCGCCCTTTTTTGTATAACAACAGGCCGCGCCGCTGCTTATCAAGATACCGCAGATTAATTTCCCCTTTTTTTGTTAACGGAATAAACGACGTTACGCCCGTAAAAACACCTCCAGCGACTTCATACACTCCCATTCCTCCGATCTTTTTCTTGTCGCGTGTTCTCCACAGGCTGACATATCGTTTGGCCAGGCGTATCTGTCCCTGTTTATTTTGCTGGGGAAGCAGCCATATTTCCCAGGGATCTTTCAGCAGGCGATCCATTACCAATATGGATTCTCCATGCCCTGCCTTATTAAATTTCCATTGCGCCGGCGCGCCTGGCGTTTTGTCGATCAGAAAAGCCCTCCGCGATAAAATTACCGGTTCGCCCATCGCGTCTTCCATCACCTTTTCAGCACCGTATGCCTGTGTAAACGCATCCAGATAAAATGCGTCGGTTTTCCCGCCCGGAAGCAACATGGATTCGTCCAATTCGCCGATATCTTTCGGACGGACATTTTCCAGAGACTTTCTTCGATAATCCTCCGGGCCTCTTAAATTATCCAGATCCGTCCAGTTGATAGGCGCAGTCTCTTTATCCACCACGCCGCCCCACACGGTTTTTCCCGGATGGTGGTCGAATCCAGGATCGGGCATCAGCAGCCGGGCCGGCATCTTCACCCCGTCAGGAGTGGTCGGCTCGACCAGGCGTCCGGTCGGATCGTCGGTTTCCACGGTCAGTCCGTCCCGCTTGACCTCCCTGGCGGACAGGGTGATGACGCCGCACCGGCATCTCCACCCGTTCGGCGGAAACCAAGTGTCCCAGAAGGGATGATCATGGCGAAAAACCTTGCCGTCCATCGCCCGGTGGGTGGGCCGGGTGCGGGAATCATTCACCGCGTCGTATTGCCAGTACGGCCGGGAATCCGCAACCTCCATCATCTGGCGGTACCGCCCCACATTGTAGGCGGTCTGGATATTGGTGCGAAAAATGTTATCAACCCGCCAGGCCCTGCGACCGGTCCAGCCGCGCCTTTCCCAGACCTGGGCCAACGACTTTTTAAAATCGTCATAGGTGCCCCCGTCTTTAATGGCCCGTTGAAGGCCGTTGAAGACGCTTTCCAGCTCCGCCCCTCTGGCGATGCCCGATACGGCGAATGCCAGGACCTTGGCGGCATCGTCCAGTTTGGCGAACTGCCCGGGAGAAAGCCTGACCTTATCTTTCCAGAACGCCAGGGCCTCTTTGTTGTGCAGCGGAGCGAGTTTAATTTTCGCCATGAGCCACCGTACTCCGGCCGTAAAGCTCGGTGTTAAGTAACATCCGTGCAATCAGGTCGGAAAAATCGTCGACTTGCATGTCCGGATAAATCGAAAGCAGCCGCTCAACGGCGTCCTCATATGACTGCGCCGCTTCCAGGGCCTGCCGGATCTTTTGCTCGTTGTCCGCCATCATCGTCGCCGCTTCGGCCACCGTCCGGTCGGCCAGGTCTTCCAGGGCCTGCTGGTCCGGCGTAAACCGCGCCTGCGCTTGCTTGAGAATGTGTTTTGCCGCACTCGGATCGATGATCGGGCCTGTCGCCTTCTGTTTCACAGGAGTTTCTGTTTTTTTCCGAAGCGGGATCTTGAACCGTTCGCTGACATGCTCCTGGCTGATATCGATCAACCCGGACACCACCTGGTAAACTCGCCCCACGGCCTCCAGGTCTTCCGGCTCCTCGTACACCGGGATGGCTTTGGGCATGGGAGCGTCCCACCCGTAATTAAATCCCACGTACGGGCGAATGACCTGCTGGGTGACCGTGCGCCCCAACGCCTTTGCGTCGGCCCGCGTCAGATCCCCGCGCACTTCGTTATGCACATTGCCCAGGGCATACGATCCGGATCCGTTGCTGCCCGAATCGGATGTCAAAGTCTGTCCCAAAACGGCCTTGCTGATCTGGGCGTCGCAAAAATCAGTCAGACTCAGATAGATGTTGAGACTGCCGGATATCTTGGCCTCGACAAACTCGATCTCGGTGGACTTGGAGATGATGCCCGCAGCGTCGCTGCCCAGCATTCGCACGGCCAAGGCCAACGCTTCCTTGTCTTCCTTGCTCGCGCCGGAGTCATATTTACCCAGGCGCATCGGTTTGCCGAACACCTCGGCGAAGCCGACCCAATCCTTGACGGCGTAATTTTTAAACAGGTACATCCATGCGCAAACGCGCATGATCCCCGCACGGGTATCGTAGCCGCTACGCGCCTTGTAGCGATGATATAACCACTTGAACGGCTGGATATCGATTCCCCTGACCGGCTCTTCCTCGGTGAGCACTCGCGGCGTTAAACTGTCCCAAAAGGTTATCTTTTTAGGATGGATCCACTCAAAACCGGTGATCTCGGCCCGGCCTTCCGATGCGTCCCAGAGGATTTCCAGCATGCTGTAGCCCTTTCCGATGGCGTCCAGCATATCCAGTATGTTGTCGTCGAAATCAGTCAACCACTCCAGGAGCGCTTCACAGTCCGTAGCGATTTCCTTGGCTTTGGCCGATTCGTCTCCGGGGGCGACATCCCATTCCAGCCCCTGCACGGCCAGTTTCCGGGTCTGGAGCTGGCTGAAAATATGGCCGTCTTTTTCCTCCATTTCTTCAAACAATTCCGCCTGGCGCAGCACGTCGCCGTTATCCGCGGCCCGGAGGATCTGTGCCAGGCGCACGGGAGTCAGGCCGTTTGACGGGTACGTGCTCCATCGATCCCGCACCTGCGCAATGGCCAGCCGGCCGGTTTCCGGCTTGCGCAGATCGCGCGATTCGATCGGCCGTCCGAATTGATCTAAAATAGTCACTACCAAGCCCCCTTTATCTCCGCCATGCGACCGGTGGCGATGGATTCATATTCGATCGGACCCGCCGGAGAGCCTGCCGCGTGAATGGCAAGTGCCAGCGCCCAGAACCGATCCGCGTGCCCGTCCTGCGTTCGTTCTGCCGTAAAGCGGATATTGCCGGCGTCGGTGGTCTGCTTGGTGACGCCGCGCAGGTCCGCCCTGATATCCGGCGAAAAGGGGATGCGCAGTTTTCTGTCCTCCATTTTTCCGCGCACCGGATAGGCGAGCGATTCCTTTACCCTGGAGCTAAAGGTCACCAGCTCGATTTTGTACTCCCCGAATTCTTCCTGCGCATCGTCTCCCCACCCGATGCCAAGGCCCGTATAATCGATGCAGACGCGCTCCATGCGGGGCAGCCAGGGCCACAGGATCTTTTCCTGGTCGGGTTTGCTCATTTTGCGAAGCGTGATCACGGCCCGCGTGTAAAGTACGTCGCCGAGCAATTCCAACACCCACAGCACCGTCAAATCTTTTTTTCTGCCGATATCGATGCCCGCGAAATACCTGCCGCCTGCGTTTTCCTCCGGCGGGCGGTCCATCTCCCAGGAATCGTTGGAGCCATACTCGCAGGACGCGATCAGGTCATATTCGAGAAACGCCTCGTCATCGTCGCCGGGGATGCACATATATTCCTGGAGAAACGACTCCTCGTCCGCGCATCCGGCCTTGATGAAATCGAAATATTCCGCTTCGTCCATCGCCTGCTGCTCGGCGTCCTCCGGCAAGGCGGCCTGGAGTTTATACAGAAAACCCTGGTTCAGGGCGTCCTCCAGGGTGACCCGGTGCAGACTGATCCGCTTCGGGTTTCCCTTTTCCCGAACCTCCCGGATCAGCAGGTTGAAAAAATTCCGGCTGCCGCGGTGTGTGGAGATGACTTCCAGCAGTCCGCCCCATGTAAGGCCCGGATAGGCGATGGACCACATCTGACGGGGATCCCCGAGCAGCGCGAATTCATCGAGCACGCGGCCGCCGCGTTTTCCGGCCTGGGCGTCCGGATTGCTGCTCATGGAATAGATCCGTTTTCCGGAGGCGAAATGAAGTACCAGGGCGGTCAGTTTTCTTTTCGCATCGATCACCATCTCCCCGAGATCCTCGGCCGCCAACTGAAACACCCGCGCCCACGTCTTGCAGTCTTCCAGGAACAGCCGTGCCTGGATCTCATCTCGGCTCGATACCCACTGGTCCCACTGAGCGCCAGCCCTGGCCGTGCGCTCGACCGTCGGATAGGCGGTGCTCCAGGAAATACCGATCTGCCGCCCCTTTTCCATCATCTTCAGGCGGCTGACATCCTTGATCCACTTTTCCTGGTAGGGCAGGAAAAGAGCGTCCGGATTGGGAGGCAATATTTTTGCGTTTCCTTTTCTCAACTGGCCATCCTCAGAACATCCCGACGGATAATCTTGATGGTTTCCTCCGATACGCCCGCGTGCCTGGCGGTTTTGGTTACGTCGTCAGCGGTTTTCTTCACCCGTTTTTCCAGATCTTTTTTCAGCCGTTCCCGCAGAACGGACGACGCTTGAAGTTTCGCCACGTCGGCCAGCAATCGAGGCATCTCCATCACGTCCCACTCGCCCTTGATCAAAGCAGTTGCCACCCGCTGCTGAAGCATTTTTGTCAGGGCTTCATCCATCGTCAGACCTTCGCCTGGTTCCCCCGCCAGCGCCCGTGATTGGTCCTCGAATTGGCGCACCGCCTGGTATGCCGAATAATACTCTTTTCCGTAACGTCCCCAGGCCGACCGGCTGATGTCAAAACCGCGCTCGCGGCTCCAGGCCGACAGATCCTCGTAGGTCATACCCTCCAGGATCAGGCGGTTGGCCTCCTCACGAAGTTCCCTGGGAAGCACGGTCTCCACCTTCGATCGACGACGGATTTTATCATGATGAGTCCCCATCTATTCCAGCTCGGCCTCCAGTTCGGCAATCGTTTCGCACACACCGGCGTATTCGGTTTTCATCGCCGAGGCTTCGGTCAGCTCCAGAGCCGCGCCCGCCAGGTCGATTCGGGCAATCGGCAAAATGTTGGATGCAACCAGCAGGGACTTAGCCGCGCGGATCTTGCCGGAAATCGCGGTAGCCAGTTCTATCTTTTTCTGTTTCAGCTCGGCCAGATGCCCCTTGAGAATGGCCCGTTCGGTATTCATTGTTTTCGAATCCTTTCTCCTGCCGGACGATCGGGCAAAATGTATTGCTCTGTATCTTTTCCACCAGCCGCGTCTGGGCCTGGGTGTTTAAGGAGACCACCGACAGAGTTTCGCTGAACATCCGTTCCTGGCGCAGATAGATCTCGTTGTAATCCTTGACCAGGCGCGTATTGTTCTCGTAAAGTTTGCGGATGCCTGCCACGTCCTCCTTGTATTGGGCCAGGATCTGGGCGACGGCCTTTTCTCTCTCGGCCAGCTCTTTTTGGCGAAACTCTTCCTTTCGCTGGTCCCGTCGGTTATCGAAATGCCAGATTAAAAAAATTACCCCCGGCAGGCCCAGCAGGTTGATAATCACCGTCGCCAGAGGCAGCGTAATTCCGTCCATCAAATTTTCCTTTCAAAAATGGCCTGGCACCGCACGCACCGCTCGCATCCCGGCGCGGCCAGCCGCCGATCCTCCGGGATTTCCTCCCCGCAGTCGATGCATTCTGACCGAGAGATTCCGCCGGCCTGCGTTTTCGCCCGCTGTTTCGCCAGGGCATTCGCCAGATAAATCTCGCTCAACTCCGCCGCGCAATCGCAATCGTCCACCGCTGTTACCCCAGTCTCAACCCGCCGAATATGCTCCGGAAAAAACTAACGATCCGTTGGATGATCGCGGACAGGCCGGTCGGAGAATCAGGCGGCGTGGTGTCGATGGCCAGCGTCACCTCGTTGGACGGCCCGGACTCGTGGCCCGATGCATCGTATGCCGTCAGCACCCAGTACCAGGTGCCGTCCGGGACATTCTCCAGGGATACGGTTTCAGTGCCCGCCGTGATGTCCGCCACGGCCGATGCCGCTCCGAACGTGTATTGCCCGGACACGGCGGACTGATACAGCCGATATCCGGCCAGATCGGTCTCAGTATTGGGATTCCAGGTAAATATGGCGGATTCCCCGGCGAAAACGATGGCCGGGAGAATTAACAGAATGATCAAAATCAGATATATTTTTATATGCCGCATAGTTATGCCCTTTTTGTTAATACGATATTAACTGATTCCAGCGATTTCCTCATACGTGGCCATGACCCGATGCCGGTGAAAATAACCCGGTGCAACCCGGACCACGCCGTATTTCAACCACCTGCGCCACCAGCGGTCGAATCGGCGAAACACTCCGCCATCCATCAGCCCGTCCCGATAGGCCATGATTTCCAGATAGACGGCCGCGGCGATCGCCTTTGTCACCAGTGGAACCGAATCGGATCGGCTGAGATAGTCGTGCGCCGTCCCCCCGCGCTTCGACGTGCCTTTAACGATAGGCACGCTCTCAAAATCCATGATAAAACCCGCCGAAACCTCGAATTCATCTGGCAACCCCTCCTCATAGAGCACGCGAGATACAAACCGGATCGGCTGGGTCAGCCGGACGTATTTCGTGTCATCGATGTGTTCGGTGATCAGATCTCCGATGATTCGGGTCATATGGCCGTCAGCCCTTCCAAAAATCCGGTCGTCAGCGCCTCGATCAGCGGCAGGTCGATTTTCGGGAGATCGTCCGAATCCGCGTCATAACCCACTTTACTCAGCGCCGCCTGGATCGCCAACCGGGTTTCCGGTTTATCCACGTTTTCCATGAGGGCCGAAAGAATTTCGCGGAACAGCGCGTTTACCGATTCTTTATTTGATCCACTTTCGATCGCCGCCAGCAGCCCGTGCGCGATCGGTGTCGCGCGGCCGACAATTTCCGGATTGTTTTGTTTCATCAGCCCGCCGGCCACATATGCCAGCATGGACAGCGTGGATTCGATGGGTTCGTTTTTTACGCAAAACCATTTACTCATGTCCCAATCCTCCGTTTAATTGGGGGCGGGCATGTAGTCCGCCCCCAGGTATTAAAATGCGGTTCGCATTTACTTTCGTGTTATGCCAGCGCCCGACGAATCCAGCCGGCCAGGTATTTCGGCTGGCCGAGCGACAGGTAGTGGTTGACCGCCGCCAGACGGATCGCGGCCATCAGATATGCCGGGTTCATATGATAATTCAGTGAGGACAATGATTTCGGGCCGACGATCCCATCGACTTCGAGGCATGCCCCGGCCTTGGTTGCGTTGATCGATTTTTGCAATATTTTGTTCGCCGCCGGCGGTCCGATGTTGACCGCCAGGTCGAATATTTTTGCCGCCACATCCAGATCCTGTATGAGATCGTAGCTGTTAGCCAGCCAGTAATCCCGGCGGTATATCTGTATCGCCTGCTCTCGGGTCAGATTGCGGATATCCAGATCCGGATACCTTTTCCTGGAAATCCCGAATTTGGTCTCTCCGCCCGGATCGTCCGGATCGTTGACGTAGCCGCCCTCGTGCGC
>LKUF01000483.1 GCA_001412335.1 Methanolinea sp. SDB | reverse complement strand
TGAAGGTCTCCAAATCTTCCTGTTGCCTACTCATCCCTGTGAACAGGCGGCTGGTTTACCGTCTGCCAGTAGAACCCAAGTTCCCTGATTACATGTGCGAAATCGTCGAAATGGACCGGTTTTACGATATAGCTGTTCACACCAAGATTATAGCTCTCGATGATATCCTTCTCTTCACTTGAGGACGTAAGAACGACAACCGGAATATGACGGGTTTGGTTATCAGCCTTGAGTCTTCGCAAAACCTCGATCCCGTCGATCTTTGGCAGCTTGAGATCGAGAAGGATAACGCTGGGCTTTGTTCTCTTCTTCTCTGTGGGAATTTCGCCAAAGAGGTAGTCCAGTGCCTCCTCTCCATTCCAGGCAACATGTACCCTGTCTGACAGGTTGCACCACTGGAAGACGTGCAGGATAAGTTCAACATCATTGGGATTATCTTCAACGAGCAGGATCTCTCCTGGCATGGATTCGGCATCCTCTCTCATCAATCCCCTTCATTACTTCCTTCGAGGGTGAAGAAAAATGTTGTGCCCATTCCCATATCAGTATGGAACCAGATCTCGCCACCGTGTCGATGGATGATTCTCTGGACGATCGCGAGGCCGACCCCTGTTCCTTCGATTGCCTCGTCATCATGGAGACGCTGGAATACACCAAAAAGTTTTTCAGCATACCGCATATCAAAGCCTATGCCGTTGTCCCGCACGAGAAAAACAATTCGTGAATGTTCATAAGTCGAGCCAACCTCGATCCGTGCAATTTTTTTCGTTCTCGTGAATTTGAGGGCATTTGACAGGAGATTCATGAATACAATCCTGAGAAGGGCAGGGTCCGCACGACATCCGGGCAGGTATCCGATGACCAGGTCAATCGTCCTCTCTTCGTATTCCTGCCGGAGGCTCTGGTATGCGGACAGGACGATCTCCTCGGTATCTACCTCCTGTTTTGCAAGTGGTCTTCTTCCGGTTCTCGAGAAATTGAGGAGGTCTTCGATGAGGCGGTTCATCTGCCGCGTATTATCCCGTATCTTCTCGAGATACCTGGCAGCATCGGAGGGGAGCTTTTCTGAATATTCCTGGAGCAGAATACTGGAGAACCCGTCGATTGCACGAAGCGGCGAACGGAGATCATGGGAGACAGAATAACTGAACGACTCCAGTTCCCTGTTCGCCGCTTCGAGTTGCAGTGTCCGTTCCCTGACACGTTC
>LKUF01000482.1 GCA_001412335.1 Methanolinea sp. SDB | reverse complement strand
AGATAACAATTCGATTCAGTCTCCCCACACAAACAGCGGGGAGGCATTCTTTTGCCCACCCGTGACGGAGAACGTATGTGCCGGGCAGGACCAGGAGAGCACTCCGGGGAGTGACACTTCAACCACGACCATCCAATACATGTAAATACGACCGTCTCGTCTGATACCCGGGAATTCACATGGAACCTGTTGGACGGATATTTATGCTTGTATGCGGGATCATGGTCCTCATCAACTTCCTCTCGGTGCTGTAAGGAACACTTGAGGAATCTGAAGACCTGGGTCCCGGCGATCCCGAAGCGCACCGGTGTGGCTTTGCAGAGCCAAAACGATGAGATTTTCGAACACCCGGAGGACAGCCCCGCCTCTTCACCAGGCAGGCGGGCTCTCCCTGTAAGGGATGGATCTTTTCCCTGATCCCAAGTCTTCATCCCTGTTTTTCCGGGGGAAGATCGGGATCAAAAAATTTGTTGTGTACGGCATCCCAATACTGAGGGAACGGGATGTGGGCATTCCCCTGCGATCCAGGCAGGGTTATCCCGGGAAGGAATGGTGTAATGGCGGCGGTTATCGAAGTCTCATCGCTTGGAAAGGAATTTGCGGGAAGGCCCGTGGTGGACAACATCACCTTTTCGGTGGAGAAGGGCGAGGTGTTCGGGTACCTGGGGCCGAACGGCGCCGGAAAGACCACGACGATGCGGATCCTGCTCGGGCTGCTTGCGCCGACGTCGGGGTTTGCACGGGTGCTCTCATCCGACCTTGCCGTCGATGACCGGGCGAGGGGGGATGTCGGAGTACTGATGGAGAACAACGGCCTCTACGAGCGCCTGAGTGCCAGGGAGAACCTGGAGTATTTCGCACGGCTCTATGGTATCGGACGCCCGAAGGACCGTGTATCAGAACTCCTCGAATTTACCGGGCTCCAGGACAGGAGCAGCGAGCCTGTCGGCAACTTCTCGACGGGGATGAAGCGGAAGCTCGGGATAGCCCGGGCAATCCTTCACGAGCCCGGGATCGTCTTCTTCGACGAGCCGACGTCAGGGCTCGACCCTGAAGCGCAGCACATGGTGAGGGAACTCATCCTCGGCCTCTCGAAGAGAGAGGGCATGACCGTATTCTTAAACTCCCATAACCTGGACGAGGTGCAGAGGATCTGTACCCGCGTGGCGATCCTGCACCGCGGCAGGATACGGGCTCTTGACAGTGTCAGCAACCTTGTCCGTGGTGCAGGGAAGAGTGCGTATGTCGTGACACTCGCGGATCCGGCGGCCGGAAATGCCGCCGTCGATCTTCTCTCTTCGGCAGGCGGGCTCTCGGAGATCTCGGCCGAAGACGGTCGCGTGTCCATGTCCCTTGACTCTCTCCAGCCCCACGAGGTCATCTCGCTGCTCGTGAACGGAGGAATCGGGGTGGACGAAGCCCGGAGGGAAGCCCGGACTCTGGAAGAGATCTATCTTGGTGTGATGCGCCAGGCGGAAGGTGACGCCCCATGAGTGGTGTCCTGGTCGTCGCGGAAAAGGAGATCCGGCAGCTGCTCCGATCGAAGAACGTTCTCGTATCGGCCGTCCTCTTCATCGTCATCTTCGGGGGTATGACCGGGCCTGCCATGCTTGCGGGGAGCGATGCCGACCCCGTGCAGGTGATGGACCAGCTCCTCTTCTACCTTGTCCTCGTGCTCGGCGTATTCTCGGCCTATCTCTTCACGGGCCAGGTCTTTCTCCGGGAGAAGCAGGAAGGGGTCGTGGAGACCCTCCTCTGCACTCCCCTATCTCTCCGCGAGATCTGGCTTGGGAAGGTGGCGGGAATCGTCGTCCCGGCCACTGTTCTCTCGTACCTGGCATCGGTGATCATCGTCCTGGTCGGGTCAGCCGTGCTCGGGACGACCGTGTGGCCCTCTCCTCCCGTTATCCTGCATATCCTCGTGGTCGTCCCCGCATTCATCGGTGCGGGAGCGGGACTGATCGGGTTTGCGCAGCTCCTGCTCGGGATGAGGGAGAACCAGGTATTGAACTTTGCAATCATCTTCGGGCTTATCTTCCTGATCAGTTTCACGCAGGCGATCCTTGGCCCGTCGTTTTCGGTCACGTGGGGAGTTGTCGCAG
The DNA here is from genome assembly GCA_001412335.1 of Methanolinea sp. SDB. Lineage (GTDB taxonomy): Archaea > Halobacteriota > Methanomicrobia > Methanomicrobiales > Methanospirillaceae > SD8. Next base: position 208 of record LKUF01000482.1, on the reverse strand, counting down.
CAGTCCTGGTGCTTGCCGCAGTGATCATCATGGGTACGGCGTGGCTGACGAGGATCCTTTCGAGGGAGCGTATCGTGACGACCCTTCCCGACTGATCAGGGCGGGAGAGTGGGTAAGAGGGCTGCTGGGTGTCAGCTATCGCTGGCATCCATGGGATCACACCCGATTACGCACGTCCCGTCAGAGAGGTGGACTGGCTGGAGGGAGA
>LKUF01000481.1 GCA_001412335.1 Methanolinea sp. SDB | reverse complement strand
GATGAATAGAGTGGAATTCTGGAGTCCTTGATTAATCCAGATGATAATTCAACAAACCTGATATACCGGTTCGTTGACATTATACCGTCTCCTTACGGGTTAATTGCATAACAAGGTAAGGAGACACCGTACCTTAGATCTTGCGGTCGGTTAGGGCAGGCTCTTCTGCAAAAAAAGGTTTTCTACAAAGCCCCTTTTCGATTTCCGCATCCGCTTATACTTTCGTGCCCGATTTTACATTTTTTTTTGATTCCTTCCATATTTCGTCGGTTTTCATTTCCTTCCATTAAACCGAGAACGTTGCAAGCAATTTATTTGCAGAATCTTGGCCTATCCTGCATTCGGAGTATTATGTGAATCAAATAGAAATCTTTTTATATCAAAATCCGTCATAACAGCCAGTATATGAGGGGGTATTCGATTTGATTACTTTGAGATCTCTTTTATTATTGACCATTTTGCTTGCCTTTTTTGCAATGGGAGTTGGAAAGTGCAGCGCTTCGCTTCAACAGGCAGTAGACGCATCTGTAGACGGCTGCATCATAATCATGAGGGGAGGAACCTGGAACGAGAACGTTGTAATCGACAACGACCTGACCATAATCGGGGGTTATGGCGGTGGTGAAACCGTCATTAGCGGTGGCGGTTTCGTCGGCTATGGGACGGGAGATGACTATGGGATTAGTGATAGCTCTGTCTTTACAATAGATCATGCCGACGTTTTACTCACCGGCCTGACGATAACTCACGGGGGCGTAAGTCCTTTTTCGGAATACGGAAGTGTGTCGACAGCAGGAAGTGGCATCTCTAATATTGGGGGTACATTGACACTCAATGATGTCACGATTACCGGCAACATGGCAACCTATGGTGGCGGGATCTACAATTATCAGGGTACGGTCATTTTAAACAGTGGGACCTCCATTGAAGGGAATTCGGCAGGTTTTTACTCCGCAATTGGGGAGTACGGCAATGGTATCCTTGCAGGTGGTGGAATTTACAATAATGGCGGTACCATCATCATGAATGAGGGGAGTTCCATTGCATACAATACGGCAGGTGCAATACTGGCCGATACCCTCGGGTCAACTACTTCCGGTCAAGGTGGCGGTATTTACAATGATCACGGCACGGTTACCCTGAACCGTGGCAGTTCCATCACCAATAATGAGGCAGGACTTGGCGGCGGGATCTACAATAACGGCGGCACGGTGAACCAATACGGTAGCATCGTCTCTGGTAACATCCCGGATCAGATATACAATGTGTAAGATCCACACCAGAACTCCTTTTTCACGTTTTATTAAATTTTATAAAAACCGTCTGATTGCTGGAATAATTATTATTGAGACGTAGATAACCGCTAATCCTGCATTCTAGCAAATCAACGTGGAAAAATTCGAAAAGCCTAAAAGCATTCCAAATAAACCAAAAATAACGGAGAAAGATAGTTTTGACCGCTTCGAGATCTTTCATACTATTGACAATTTTCCTTGCCATATCTGCTATGGGTGTTGGAAGTTGCAGCGCCTCGCTCCAGCAGGCGTTGGATGAATCCGTGGACGGCTGCATCGTCATCATGAGGGCTGGGGCCTGGAACGAGAACGTACGTATAGATAACGACCTGACGATAATCGGGGGATATGGAGGGGGCGAGACTGTCATCAGCGGCGATACGGATGGCGATGGGATAGGTGACGGCACGGTTGTCACCATCGATTATGCTGATGTTGTCATGACGGGGTTGACGATAACGGGGGGTAACGATGATATTTATCGATACGGAATTGCCAAACCTGAGCCTGTTGAAGCTAGTGGAGGCGGGATAACGAACAGGGGAGGGACGTTGACCCTCAATGACGTCACTGTTACCGGGAATTCGGCATACCAGGGCGGCGGAATCTACAATGATCATGGCACGGTCATCCTGAACAGCGGAACCTCCATCGCTGATAATAATCCAGGGTTCACGGCAAGGGGAGAATACGGCACTTCTGATTCTGGTCAGGGTGGCGGGGTCTACAATGACCACGGTACGGTCATTATGAACGGAGACAGCTCCATTTCCGGAAATACGGACAGCGGGATCTATAATAATGGCGGAACCGTCAGTATGCACGATAGTTCGTCAGTTTCGGATAATGCAAACGATTACTACGGCGGCGGGGTTTACAATCGCGGCGGCACCCTGAATATGTATGACAGCGCCTCAATTTCAGGCAACTGGGCCCGCTATTACGGCGGCGGGGTCTACAATACAGAGGGGGGCACTTTTGTCATGAACGGTGAGAGTACCATCGCAGGGAATAACGCCGATGAAGACGGTGGGGGAGTCTACACTCAGAGTAGCATGTTTGTCATGAATGGAAGAAGCTCTATTTCTGACAATACAGGAACATTCGGCGGAGGGGTCTACAATGGTGGCGGCGGGACGATGAATATGAACGATGACAGTTCCGTTACCCATAATACGGCAACCAACGGTGGCGGAGTCTACAACGATATTGGAAGCACATTGAACACGAATGACGATTCATCAATCACGGACAATAGCCCGATCCAGAATGGTGGCGGAATTTTTAACCGGATGGGCATAGTGAACATGAATGATTGGTCGTCAATTTCCGACAATAACGCAACGTTTTTCGGCGGAGGGGTATTGAATTCAGGCGGCACGGTTACGATGAATGATCAAAGCTCCATCACGGGGAATATGGTAACCCGTCAGGGAGGCGGTATCTACAACTCGTGTGGTATCGTAAACATGAACGACGGGGCAGCGATCTCGGGCAATGCTGCGACCTCCGGCGGCGGGATTTTAAACTTTGGAGGAACGTTAAACCTGGATCCAAGTGCCGTTTTCGATAATACTCCGAATAACATAGTTGGATAAATCCCTGAAAATATACTCCATTTTTGCCAGGAGATCCCATGAAGAATATCTCCTAAAGTTAGTTGCCATAATGGAACAACACGAAATTTTTGGGCAACGGAAAAGTGGGTGAAAGAATTATTTCACGCCGGGGAAGAGATTTGAACTCTTGAGGTGCAGGGCACCAGTGGCTTTCAAGGCCACCGCCTTTCCGGACTAGACTA
>LKUF01000480.1 GCA_001412335.1 Methanolinea sp. SDB | reverse complement strand
AATACCTTTTCTGTGCGAAAAGTTGAACAATGTAACCACATGGTTCGATGGGAGTGGAGAGAAAAAAATTGGATGTTTGTTTCTCACGTTATTTCAGCCGTAAATTCCGGTGTCGCCGGGATACACTGGTAAAACGCGGCTTCCTTCCCGTCTCCTTGCACTACCCCCTGGAAATAGTAGACCGGGATGAGATAGTCGAGATCTTTGGTCATGGTATGGTCGATGTAGACAAGTGATATCTTCGTCACCGTTGCTTTCTCCGGGTTCTTCATCCCGTCCGGTATGACGATTGGTGAGTCTTCAAGATACCCATAGGCTTCTTCAGGTCCGATGATGGGGAATTCCCTGTATGGTTCGTAGTGTGGCCATTCCATAAACATCCGTCTGACCTGACCATGAACATCTACTTCAACCCGTAGTTTATCTGTTAGGATCATATAATCATTGATCCAGTGTTTGTACCAGACATTGATCGACTCGGAATTTTTTATTTTCACACCTTTTTCTGGAGATATGAAATGCCCGACATTATGTGTCGTATCGTAAAACACGGCGCTATCAGGCCGAAGAGTGTACTGGTCGAGGAATTCGTCCGCAATCTTTCTCGCTTCCTTGTCGCTTGGGAGATGCGAGTCGATATACTCCGGAGAATAACCCGGCTGAGATGTGCGATTGCTGTAATCTATTGCTCCTTTATATGAACTGATTTTATAATCACCCTCTCCGACAAAGATAAGACCCGAAGGATTTTTCGACACCACATGCGAGACACCCAGATTGTCGGCGATCCGGAGCAACTCCTTTTCAGAGATGGTGCGATCTACGGTATACACCGCCATTTTTTCTGGGACTGTCGGAAATGCAATTTCGCTGGTGATTTCCGATGGCTTATGATCGCTCTCCAGAATACCCGTTGATTGCATTCGCGTTACATTCTCCACACCAGGCGGAATGTCTCGTCCGTTTGCCCCTATTCCAACATAGAACGCCACCCCTGCGACCACCACAATCACAACTACGGAGAGGATTATCCAAAAAAAAGGTGATTTATCTTCCATTTCTCCTGAAAATATCACGTGATCTCCGCTGCAAATTCCGGTGTCGCCGGGATACACTGGTAAAACGCGGCTTCCTTCCCGTCTCCTTGCACTACCCCCTGGAAATAGTAGACCGGGATGAGATAGTCGAGATCTTCGGTCATGGTATGGTCGATGTAGACAAGTGATATCTTCGTCACAGTTGCTTTCTCCGGGTTCTTCATCCCGTCCGGTATGACGATTGGTGAGTCTTCAAGATACCCATAGGCTTCTTCAGGCCCGATGATGGGGAATTCCCTGTATGGTTCGTAGTGTGGCCATTCCATAAACATCCGTCTGACCTGACCATGAACATCTATCTCTACCGCAAGTCTATCTGTCAGGATCAGGGAGCCATTTATCCAGTGCCTGTACCAGACATTGATCGACTCGGAATTTTTTATCTTCACATCTTTTTGGGGATCGATGAAATGCCCGATATCATGGGTCGTATCGTAAAAAACGGCGCCATCAGGCCGGAGATTGTGCGAGTCGAGGAATTCGTCCGCAATCTTTCTCGCTTCCTCGTCGCTTGGGAGGTGCGAGTCGATATACTCCGGAGAATAACCGGGCAAAGTTGTTTCATCGAGATACATTGTCCTTCCTTTGTATGATGTGATTGAATTGTAACCTTCTTTGATATCAATAAAACCCGGAGGACTTTTTGACACATCACCCCGGATGCCGAGATTGTTGGCGATCTGTATCAATTCTCCTTCAGAGATGTTGCGATCAACGGAATACACCATAATTTTTTCAGGACCTGTCGGGTATGCAGCTTCACAAGTGATTTCCGAGGGTTGACAGTTACTCTCTAGTATGCCAGTTACCTGCATCCGTGTCACGTTTTTCACACCAGGCGGAATGTCTCGTTCATCTGCCTCCAATCCATTGAATGTATAAAATCCCACGATAACTGCGATTAAAGCGATAACAAGGGCGATACCGGTAATTTTTACGAGTTTTGTATCCATCTTTTTTCACCTCCTATACTACGGAATGCAACTATGGAACTCATGATCAAATTGAACATCATACCCGGATGGACTGAACCAGGTTCCGTGCCCGTAGATATGATCGTCAATACATTCTTTTGTATTCGTATTCCCATCAATGTCTACGGCGAGTATTCCAACCCTATAACCATCCCATGGTATGATAGAGTCCGTAGCATATTTCCAGGAATCCCAAATCGTATTACCTTGACGCAATCTGTTTGCAAATATTGTTCCCAGGTCCGGATGGCCTGTACCTATAGTTTCCCATCCAACAACCGAGTGCAATCCTTTGAATGAATCTTCCCATAATGCATAGTTGTTATTCGACTCATTCAATACCATGCATGCTGCGAGAGCGATCCAATCAACCCGGGTATTTCCCCATAATGCCTCGTCATAGGTTAGGTATGAAGAAGAGATACCGTCAGAAAATGCTATTAAGCCAGGGGCTCCATGACCAGCGAAAAATGCAAAATGGGTATCATCGATGAAGTCGTCATCATGGCCCCCATATTCACTATCTTTCCAATGATCTTCATTTGCAGCGCTATCTCCATGAATAAAGCTCCCCGACCATTTGTTATCACCACTTAATAAATAATAGAAACCACTTGCTTCATCATCGCTGGATTGTAAATCGTTGGCCACACCAGGATAATCACCTACCCATTCTGCCGAACATGTATAGTCGTGATCCGTTGCGAACGCGAGATTCCGATTTGCAATCATATAAAGCCAATAACCCTTTTTCGGATAAGCCAATCTGAAATCCGAGTGGACATCATCTGCACCATTGATAATTGATGTCTCATATTGTTGGGAAGCGGCATTCCATCCAATATAATAACACCAGTCCGATCCCAGACTTTCCAGTTCTTCGCGAGCCATTGCAGCGTGAAGAAAATCATCATTGTCATTCCCCATGGGATCGAAATAACCAACGAGATTCCAGCCGGGATAGAGGGTGATGGATGGATTTTGTTGTTGTCCTGGTGGATAGTAGTTCGTATTAGCCGTAGAAGTCCCTACCGAATACACTGCGTAACCAACCAGTGGTTCTATTACTGTGGCGTATGATACACTGTCCCACATTCCAGTGCTGGCATCATAAGTAAAGATACTGCGTCCTCCAGTATCAACGTCGGCAAAAACATACGCTGCCTGATTCCATCCGTTGTATGGTAGCAATGACTTCGGAAACGAGATATAATTCCACCCATTCAAAAGCACAATATCCCCTGACGATACCTTGGTAGATAGCGGTTTTTCTTCAGATAATTCCAATTCTGTTCTTGGAAGCTCCCACTTTCCCAATGATTCTTGCTTTTCATCAGGAAGTGCGGGAGGAAATCGATAGTATCCATCTTCTGTGAAGAGAATACTCTTATCGTATTCACCAACTTTTCTTCGCCAGACGTTTCGGCCAAGGCAAAAGATACATTTACCAATAAGGATATTATAAATGCAAAATAGAAAATTCGGTTAATATAATGCCTTTTTTTCATTGTTCACCTCTTGTTCGCACTTGCCGTACCGACGGCAAGGAGGCAGATGAGGAGCGCGCCCGCGATGCCTGCCAGGCGTCTTGTTGTGTTGTTCATATTTTTCTCCATTTTTTTCATAACGGAGGCACGACGCAAAGGCTTTTTAC
>LKUF01000479.1 GCA_001412335.1 Methanolinea sp. SDB | reverse complement strand
AGCGACGTCCTGGCAGTCTTTCGTAACCTGCAGTCGGGGTCACTGGCAGCACGGGCGAGCACCCGCTCCGCTTCCCGGTACTTCATGGTCCCGAGGGCGGACGCAGCAGCATTCCTTATGACGCCATCTTCGCACGAGAGGGCTTTCATCATCACCGGCCCCGTGCTTTCATGACGATTTGCCCTGATACCGGCAGCGGCCGCCTCCCTCACGTACCATTTCTCCCGGGTGAGATGATCCAGGAGTTCCTGCAGCTGGCCGGGATCTGAAAGGTGGCTTATCCTGTCCACGGCATCCTGGCGCACGGTCCACTCGTCATCCTTGAGGTCACGCAACAACCGGATAACTGGATCCGCTGGTCTTGGACTCATCACATTACAATGGATCATAAGAAATATATATAAACTTGGGATGGAACGTTCTTTCCCACCAATTCACCACCGGGCACCTGTCAACACCCACGGTCTCCAGACAGGGCTCTCCCCGATCCCTCCCGAATCAGGATAATTCTATAAACTCGTACGCCGAAAATTTTCAACTGCATCTATACATGCCGACCAGAGGCAGCAAGGAGATGGTGCACTGACCGACAAGAAGCCAGTTTCGGGTGGATCGGGTGAAGAGATCATCAGGGTACGCCTTCCCAATAAGCGGAACCGCGAGATCTTCGCCCAGGCCCAGCTCATGATGGGGGCCAACCATATCCGGGTGAAATGTTTCGACGGGGTTACCCGTATGGGCCGGATAAAGGGAACGATCAAGAAGAGAGTCTGGATCAGGGAAGGAGATATTCTCATCGTGATCCCCTGGAGCTTCCAGGACGACAAGTGTGACATCATATACCGGTATACCGGTCCCCAGGTGGAGTGGCTGCGGAAAAACGGGTATCTGTGAAAAATTAGAGAGATAATATCGTCACTTTATACGTTTTTATTATCAATTTGTCGACGTCGGGTATTGACACGGAAGATGTCGTCGTTGACGCGAATTTATTGAAATAATTTCTCCAGGCCGTAAAGTAATCGTGGGGAGTATCGGTATATTCAATTGTCACTGTCCCGGGAGAAATCTTTTCAACAGGGGGATGTAATACAGAGACATTCATCCTCACAGTTCCGATTCCAGTTTGTGCCAGGTCGGAATCCGCGGTAGTCTGAATAAGTGTTATAACAAGTGCCCCAGTATCTTCATCAAAAAACCAGCGGGGTTCGGAAATCATAACAGAACCACCAAGCTGCCATCTGACAACCGCTCCGCTCTGAAGTCCGATTTGGATGGGTTCTGAGCTGGAAATGTATAATAATTCACCTGGTTGGAACTTGTTATCAGTTAATGGGATAAATTGATCCGTACTATTGTATATCTTGAAATATTTCTCGCCTGATGGATTCTCTACCATCAGAGTGCCCCCACTCACCTGCAGCATAGTCTCCTGGTAGGGGACATTCTTGTAAGTAAGACTGTTCATATCGTTCTGGAGGACAATCATGTTTCGTTCCATATTTTTTATATTGGCATTTGCCTGCTCCTGCAGCAAGAGCGGATATCCATACAGGGTTACAAGAGCAATTCCTGTCATCATGATCCCGAAAATAATAATATAGCCGACCGTTTCAGAGACCGCAGATTCTTTGCATAATGACTTCTTTTTCCTGTTCATGCCGGGCACCCCGCTCCTGTGGGATCGGAGCAGTATACAATTCGATTGATTCCGCTCGCCGTTGTCCCCCCGCCGCTCATTCCAAAGACTGTAGCGCCGATTCCTGCAAGAGATATGCGGTATTCCATGTTGTTCCCTGAAATGAGAATTCCTTTGTCATACTCTTTACCGGGCGGACCATCCACGATGTCAACCCGGTAATCACGTCCAACCACGTCGTCAGGGATATCGAAATCGGTCACAATAACCGCGTTGTTGTAATAGGGAATTATGGCATATAAATCGATGATCCTCGTGCTCACACCGTTTCCAATATCGGTATATGCATGAGATGTAAGTTCATAGACCGGCCGTTCGATGAAGATTGTATTCACTACAGGTATTATGATGATCAGGAACATCAGGAGTATGCTGGTGATCAGTATGTATTCTAACAGGTTGGAAACGCCTGATTCTCTATCTTGCCTATTAAAAGTCCCAGTACCTGATTTCCTCGTCATAACTGGTAACCCCGTTGTTGTAATGGATCTGCCAAAATACCCCAGGAGGAGTAACATCAATAATTTCGGTCTTTCTTTCAAGCCCGATAACCGCTATATCGTCTAATATGTCGTTCATTGTCGGTCCACTTGAATATCTTGCACTGATGACCCTCACCTCGTACCGGAGATCCTGAATATCGGTCTTCGGGAACTCGTTCACCGCCTCGGCGGTTGTCTGCCCAACAAGGACTGACTGGTTGATGAGGATTCCCAGGAAGAAGATGCCGACACTGATGATGAATGCAATAATCACAATCCATTGGGCATCATTATTCAAACCCGCCATAATACCACCTCCAGGAGCACAGTCTGCTGTCTTGGATCGGCACCTGCGAGGTTGGGAGAAGTATTATCAACATTCACCCATCTGGTTACCACCACCGCATTCTCGCGGTAATATTCCGAACCGCCGAAATGGATAGGGATTAACTCATTTGTTGCTTTTTCACGGGCAAATATCGTAGCTTTATAATCGAGATTATCTTCTGGTGATGTTCCTGTGGAATTTGCCAAATATAGAAATCTCTCCCCAAAACCCGTTTCATCTCCATTTTCTACGTAAATCTCTAGCTCGCTCTTGGGATAGGGATCTGATGACCAGGTTTCTGCAGTATCCATGACTGCAAGGACATCGTTTCCGAGCTGTTCAAGCTGCATGTCATAAATGTGGGTCTCCCCTGGTGTGAAGACGGTTGTTGCAGAGAGCATCAGGTAAGCCGATGTGAGAATGAGCACCGAGGCAGCAATACCCTCTATTGTGTATAATTGCCCTGCATCTTTCACCATACCCTCACCTCAAGGACTGCCAGCTTGAGTTCAGGTGCCTGATAGCCACTTACCGTTTGATAAGATATAATATCTGAAACATTGGCAGTAGAAGGAATAAACTGGAAACGCAATTTCATTGCACTTTTATCCCCACTGGTAAACTTGGAGGGCTGGATGAAGTAGCCCGGTGGGAATTCCATTGAAATATTTTCAGTTACGACAAAAGGTAAATCAGAGCTCTGTTTATCAGCCCCATCGATTTTTAGGTCTAATGATCCGGGAAGAGGAGTATAAGACTCAACTCCTGCGAGATCAACAGAAAGGAAATAGAGTCTTACACTATCCAGGACTACATTAGGGACACCTGTGGAGAGATCCCGTATTGCAGGGATATCGGTGAGAGTGAAAGATACTCTCTCTTTCAGTGGATCGACCCAATATTTTGGGCCTTTTGTCGCATTTACAAGTTCTGAAAAATTTATATTCACATCGAACTCCCCGTCGCCATCAAGGGGTAAATAATAATTTGTCATATCTATTGTTGAACTGCTTGGATCTTTTACCTGCACAACCCGCCTGATATATCCATAAGATGCATCGAGGGGATAAGGATCCCCCACGGTTTTTATTATGCCTCCATCAAGTCTTTTAAGCGTGATATTGAAACTATACGGGTAATCGCCGAAAATAATCCGTTCCCGGTAATCAGAAAGATCAGGGTATATTGTCCGGTCAAAGAAACTCTCTATCTTCTCATGTGCCAGGATCTTCGGGGAGCTCTTATACTGTGACATGCCGAACCGAAGTACCTGATCGTTTTGGACGTATCCGATGAACTCCCACTGATCGGTCTCCTCGATTGTGACAACATTTGGAAATGCATTCGGCTCCCCAGGATCTTCGACCAGGATAACACCCGTCCTGTACGCAACCGCGTCGTAGTCGATCTTCTTGCTTTGTAACCCAATAAGAATCCCTGAAAGCATCGAGGATGCAATTATGAGCGTGAGCATGAAGATACTGAAACCAACCAGAAAATCGAGTGAGAGTTGCGCAGACTCATCAGCTCTCAGGCCGACATCTCGTTTCTTTTCCTTATGGGATGATAAAATGTATTGAAATCCCATTAAAGAGAAATCAACCTCTTTTCATTTAAATACTTTGTACAATTTTATTTTTGTATTGTAGAATATTGTCTAATGCCCAAATTTAATCTCGAAATCAATTTAGGACCCGAATATTTGATATTATTTTTTTTGGATTTATCTGTTACCATAAGTATATAATATCAATGAACTGATATGAAAATGACTCAACTACCGGGAGGTAGGGGGGAGTACCGACTATGACAAAATTAGGCTATTTGCTGGTGCTGTTACTTTGCGTTTTTCTTATACATACAGCACTTGCTGATGATCCGATACCTGATGATATTTCAGCGACCATAAGCGATCCTCATCTCCTCGCTGATGGTGTCGATTCCACACCTATTATGGTGGTAGTATACAACCAAAGCAACCCAGTTCCAGATTTATCTGTTGATTTCATGCTCGATAACGCGAATTTAGGGACATTCGATCCACCCTCGAGCACCACGTCCCAATCTGGTGTTGCAGAGACGGAGTTGACCGCAAAGACAGAAATCGGAGAAACCGTGCTTTTTGCGAAGGTGCATTACACCGTAGGGGGGGAAGATTACGTCAAGGAATTTGCGGTGGGCCTCATTGACATGCAGTCTCCTCCACCGGACAATTATGAGCTGACCAGTAGCAAGGAGTGGGTGATTGCAAATGGCTACGATAAAGCCATTATCACACTGAATGCCACATATGAGGGTCGTCCGGTCCCAGGCCTTCTGGTTGATTTCACCTTACAGGAATATGAGATGGGCACCATTGATCAGGCAGACGAGGTCACCGATCAAAATGGATTAGCTACTGTGAGGTTTAATACCCTAAAAAAGAGCGGGAATGCCTCGATTTCGGTATACACCCTATATAAACATGAAGAACTTGAAAAGGTCATGGAGGTCCAGTATACACAGAAGGTGGATCATGATACTCCCTACCAGCTAGATTCATACAATGTGCCAACCATGATATCGGTTGGTTCAAGTGCACCAGTTACCCTGCGGTATGTGGATGCATGGGGCAACCCGGTAGATAACAGAAACCTTGCGGAGGAAGTCTATTTTGAAATCAGTTCCACCGCAGAGGATGCCACGTTCCTGGATGCAAATCCCCCCTACACGAGCATCCAGCAACCTGTCGATCTTTCGGGAAGTGCAACTGTATGGTTCAGGGCCAGTGAATCACCCGGTTTGAATGTCATCCTGGCGGACCCTCTAATGGAAGATATAGAAAGCAAATACTTCTTTATCCAGGGTGTCACGAATAAATCACCCATATTAATTGAACAGGATTTCCATCCTGAAGGATACTTGGATAATCCTCCAAAACAATATGCCGACGGTGTAAGTCTGTATCAAATCGTGTATACTCTCATCGACGAATTCGGGAATGGTGTCAGTAACAGCCCGATATACGTTGAAACCAATATACCCGGGGAAGAGAAGACTATCTATACCAATGCTATAGGAGAGGCAATGCTTACGTATGGGCCTAAAACTTCAATTGGGCATATTACAATCACCGCAACATCACTTGACAACACTTCGGTAAGCTGTTCAAAAGAGGTATGGTTCATCAGCCAGGAGGCGGTTGACATGCAGTTCACTGTCATCCCGGAATCTATGCCGAGTCGGGATGTTGAGGGATGGGCACCGGCACTCCTCATGGCCAAGGTGATTGATGAGAACGGAAATCCCGTTGAAGGTGAGGAAGTGACATTTTCTCTCGGTACGCCGGTATATGAGGAGACATACGAGGTGACCATGGAGCCGGAACTGGTGAGCGAGACTGCGATCTCCAACATTGATGGCTATGCGATATCGTATTTCAACCCCGGGGCATTTACCGTTGACTGGCAACATCTGCATTACGACGATACCGCCACTGGGACCATTCCCATCACGGCAGAATGGGAAAATGTGACACGGGGGGAGTACTCAAGCCAGACTCTATCCGTGTCGTGGAAAAATTATCCCTACCTCTCACTTGAGACAGAAGTAAGTCCGCAGACCGTTAACGTGACCGGCATTGTCGATGTCCTGATTCGCTTGAAAGGTGATGGCTGGGCGCTTCATCCCAAACCCATCGACGTTGTTTTGTGTACTGATCGGTCTGGAAGTATGCTAATGGATGAACCGGACCGTATGGTATCTGTCATGGATGCATCAAAAGCATTCGTTGGTTCCATGCATGTAAGCCCCACGCGGGACCACATCGGACTTGTTTCATTCGGAACCGATGGCTGGGCAAAATTAAGTCCGGAATATCGGTATTTTGATGATGAAACTGTTTACTGTTATGGCTATTCCGGCTGGAAATACAGGGATTTGACCGGCTATTACTATGATTGGACTAATATGTATGGGGTATACCGGTACGACTACCGTTACTACATTGACAGCGGCACAGGCTTCAAATGGATATACCGGGACTCCTACTGGGACATGCCAACCTCCAGTGGTCTGCCATCTTATTATCAGACAAGATACTGGCCATATACTGAAGAATATGATACTAACTCCGACCATCAGAACTATATAAACACTCATTATCCGGGTGATAACAGGTTTTATGGCTATTATGCTGTTGTCGAAGAGCCCCTTAATATAAACCCAACATTAGTGAACAGCTCTATCGACAGGATGGTACCTGCTAGCGGGACTCCATTACGATATGGTGTTTACAAGGCAATCAATGAAGTATTAGATAATGGAAGAGAGAAGGCTATTAAGGCAATCATTGTCCTTTCTGATGGGGATTACAATTATTATGGTGATCCCCTGGCACGAGATCCTGATGAAGGACATACCTCATGGAGTCCGACATCTTATGGAAATCTTGACGATGACTGGCATCGATTCTCTGAACTGACTTCCAGCGAGCAGAATATGGCAACGTATGCAACCAACAATGATATCAGGATTTATTCCATCGGGTTTGCAGAGGATATATCCACTGGTGGAAGAGATACATTAAGAATCCTCGCCGAGAGTACCGGCGGCAAATATTATGACGCTGATGCCGCGAATATTGCGGAAATCTACAAGATCATCGCAGGAGACCTGCAGGAAGAGGCAGGTGTCGATACTGAAGTCAACCTGAACTTTGGCCAGATTGAGGTCAATTACGAATTGGTAACCATAAACGAGACGTATAAGGTCTTTGATTATATCCCAGACACGGACGTGGATTCATATCATGCGAACCTTACAAAACCCATCCATGATCCACCTTATCCCTACTCAGTCAACCAGACCAACGAATGGGAATCTACGAATAAACTTACTTTCGATGTGGGAAATGTCTACCTGGGTCAGGTCTGGGAGGCCAGGTACCAGCTTCGGATTCTTACTGATGGCAATATCAATCTCTTTGGTCCAGGTTCTCAGGTAGTCTTCAACGAAGGTACGGCATTTCTGAACTTCCCGAAGACTTATATCACTGGTGTTCCTGGTATGATTACAACTGGAGTAAATTCCAGTGAATTAGATGTAGATGTTGGAGATTCATCCTATGATCCCGATAGCGGATACATGGAATGGCCGATATATCGTTCGTATAGTGGAAGCATGAACGTTACAGAATTCTACTATATTTCAAATGACGCAGGGATGACCTGGATGTTGATCGGTTCTGCTGAATTAACCCCTGAACAGGCAAATACCGATGGAGTCTTCAGATATCCAAAGGTTCTCCTACCGCCTGGAGAAATATTGTTTAAAGTGGTGGCGAATGCGCCTGACGCCCCTGGCCCAGTTATAGCCAATCCCCCACCGCCACCCCCTGCCGAGCCAACACCGGGATTAAGGTATATAACGCTTAAATAACTCTCTTTTTTTATAAAATTAATAAAGAATCCGGCCTGAAACCGCATCTAACTTTAGGATAGTAGTTTCTCCTGAATCAGTTGATTTGATGATATAGACTCCATTTGCCAGTTCAAGTTCTCCAATTTGTATAGGCTCATCCATATGGTATGTGTCCTGAATTACCTGAAGATTCATCTCAAGGAGCCTATCCGGTGATATAATCCGGGTAAAATCAATCTCATCTCGAGGAAGCCATGCCCTCCAAGGTATGATATCATGGTATGTGGGGCTGATCTCAATAAAATAGTTCGTTCTGTGTTGCTTGACTCCAAAAATCCAGAGCGAAGCTGATCCATCGATACTCAGGTTTTCTCCTCTGATGAAATGAATCGATACTTTTGCATCATCCCCGGTGAGATTCATGGAATGCAGTGATAAAAGAGCGTCCTGAAAATGTATTTTTTCCGGGATCTCTTCGTAAGGTTCAGAGATTTCCCTGATCGCATCGGAAGAAGGCCCTTCTTTATCCGTATCCTGAGAGGAACATCCAGCAGAATAAATGGCGATGGCAAGGACAAGAAAAATGAATGCATTTTGAAATAACCGATTCATTCAGATACCGGTTACTGTAAAGGTAAATATACATATCGGGTTCTTGAGGAACCGCACGGATTTTCTGGTTAAGGCTGTTCCAATATTGAATAATTCCCAGAAAAAATGGTTCTCAATATCTGTTTTTCTCTCTGGGGCTAAACAATAAGACAAACCCCCCATCCACCCCCCCAAAACCCCTCCCCTCCCCCCATTCCCAGTTCCCTACTCTTAATACCTCGGTGGGAGAACCCTTCAATCACGGAGTATCACCACATGACAAAACCCGTCACCCGGGAACTCGCCCCCGCCGAGTTTTCCCTCGCAGAGAAAGCCTGGGAACAGTACCGTGGCCAGAAGGCCGATCCGAATACCGAACGAATCTTTGGCGTATTCGACGACGGCGACCTTGCAGCGACCGCCCGCTGCACGCGCCATCCCGGCGGGCTCGAGATGGACTGCGTCTTCACCCTCGATGA